>JAXDJP010000204.1:0-5218 GCA_034665645.1 Actinomycetota bacterium
ACGTCGGTCAATCTCGCGAGAGCCTCCTGCACTTCTTGTCGCTCCTCGAAACCGATGTCGGCTTGAGGCGCCGCTTCGGGAACACTTGCGGTCAGCAGGGATTCCCTCGTCCGCTTAACGGTCTCCTCTCGGCGCACGAGGTCGACGGCCTTGTTCCGCGCGATGCCCAGCAGGAAGGATTGGAGGCTGCCCCGCTGGGGGTCATATGCGCCCGGCCTCCTCCACACTGCGAGGAACGTGTCCTGCGCTACCTCTTCGGCCATCGTCTTTTCTCCTAGAACCCTCAGTGCCATGCCATGAACGGCGGGGGCGTAGCGGTCTATGACCACTCGAAGCGCCGTTTCATCTCGCGCCATCAAGCGCTCGGCGAGGTTTACGTCGGGCCCTCGTTCCATCATCGTGAATCGTAGTCCCATGTAACTAGTGTTCGGATGAGGTGCCGTGCCTGGATTGCTTGCGAAGACAAAGAAAGGGCCCCCGGGGAGGGGGCCCTTTCCTGCTGGGGCGAGAGGGGGGACTGCTCGCCACCGATCGTGTTGCTGCGTAGTTGCTACAGCCCCTTCTGCTCCGCGATCGCTCCCGCGAGTGCAGCGGCCAGCATGGTGTTGTGGTGGGCGGCTTCGTCGAGCAGACCGAACACCTTCCCATCACCCGCCACGAGGCTGTCGATCGCTGCGGACAGACTCTGTACGTGCCCGACAAGAGCCTCGGCTACTTGAGCTTTGGACAGACCGCCTTCGGTCGCACTTTCGATCAGGGCGCCGAAGTCCTGGCGGTAGCCGTCGAGGTCCTTCGAAGCCTTCTTGGCAGCAGCGTCATCCCCACCGGCCTTTGCAAGCGTGTAGTCGACGAAGAAACCGATGTGCTTGCGCCATAGCTCGAGGAACTGATCGCCTGCGTCGGCCCCGTAAAGGGACTCGATGGCGCCGGCAAGTGCCTTGGAGTTCTCGTCGAGGGCTCCGGCAGATGCCTTGGCCTGCGCCGAGTCGGTGCCGTTGACCACTGCCTGCTCAAGCGCGACTCCCGCAAGATAAACATGGCTGTCGAGCAGTGAGGTAAGCGTTTGCTGCAGCTTCGACGCGTCCGAAACCGGATCGCCGTCAAGTCCTTGCTGAGTAGCGATACCCGTGGACAGCGCGTCGCCCAGCATCGTGTTGTGGTCGGCAGCCTTGTTGAGCTGAGCGAAAACGCCCGGGTCACCCGAGACGAGCATGCTCGCCGCGGTCGCAAGGGTGTTGACGTGCTCCACGAGCGCGTCGGCAACCTGTTTCTTAGTAAGCGCACCTTCGGTAGCGCTCTCGATGAGAGCTCCGAAGTCCTGTCGGTAACCGTCGAGGTCCGCTACGGCCTTCTTCGCCGCGGCGTCGTCGTGGTTGGCCTTCGCGAGGGTGTAGTCGACGAAAAAGCCGATGTGCTTGCGCCATAGGTCGAGGAACTGCTTCCCTGCGTCCGCGCCGTAGACAGACTCGATGGCGCCGGCAAGAGCCTGCGAGTTCTCGTCGAGGGCTCCGGCAGACGCCTTTGCCTCCGCGGAATCCGTGCCGTTAACCACTGCCTGCTCCAGCGCAACGCCTGCGAGGTAGACGTGGCTGTCGAGCAAGTTGGTGAGCGTCTGGTTGAGGACGGCGGCATCTGTTCCAACACCTGTGGAATCGCTGGAACTGGAACCGGCATCCGTCATGCCGTCGTGCGTGGTCGTTGTCGTACCGGACGCGCCGGTCGTGCTCGTTCCGCTGTCGCCGCCGCACGCGGCGCCGATCACTGCGAAAGCTAGGGTTGCGCCGCAGAGACGCAAAAGCAAACTCTTCTTCACGATTGATCTTCCTTTCGATCAGGATCTGTTTCGGTGAGTGATTCGGTGGAGCAGCTCCCGGGTTGGTTCTTTGGAACCACGTCTGGTTCGGTCGTGCCGCGTCATCCGGATTGGTCGACGTAGCACTTACTAGCTAGTGGGGGTGGTTACCTCACGTCGATCGTGCCGCGCATCCCGGGATGGATCGAGCAGAAGTAGTGGTAAGTGCCGGCCTTCTTGAACGTGAAAGAGAAAGTCGCTCCGACGCCATCCATCTTTTGGTCGAACATGCCGTCGGGCTTGGCGTCGGTGTTCTCCGAGACGCCGGGTACACCTTGCTTCTGTCCTATGCCCGAGGTGATCGTGTGAAGGATGTCATCCTGGTTCGTCCACTCGACGGATCCGCCCGTCTCGATCTCGATGGGGTCGGGCTGGAAGTCGAAGTTGTGTATCTCGACAGTGGTGGAGGCTCCGCTTCCCGGCGACCCTCCTGCCGCGGCGACGTCGCCCCCGTCTCCGCCCCCGCCGCAGGCACCCAGGATCGCGATCGTGAATAGCGCCGCGGCCGCCACTCGCGCGCCCGAGTGCTTCCCTTCGGTTCTCTTGAATAGCCGGTCAATAGTTGTCATGCCTACAGTTCGGGTGCGGGCCGGATACGGATTGCCTCGATTCGGGGTGACCAATCCGTCAAGATGGGTAAGGCCGAATACGGTTCGACGAAGCACCTAGACATTCGGCATGACGAAAGGGGCGGAGCATGGCAACAGCAGGGACTGCTAACACTCGGACGCCGGCACAGACGTTCGCGTTGGTGTTCGGAGTTGTTTATCTGTTGGTGGGGATCGTGGGGTTTTTCGTGACGGGGTTCGACGGTTTCGCCGCGAAGAGCTACGGCGAGAAGCTGATCCTGTTTCCACTTAATCCCTTGCACAACATCGTGCACGTAGCGATCGGTGCGCTTTGGGTAGGAGCCGCGGCGAAGCACGCCTCGGCGAAGAGCGTGAACATGCTGATCGGCGTCGTTTACGCGCTTGTCGCAGTGCTCGGGTTGCTCGGCGTGCTCAAGTTCCTTGCCATCAAGGACGCAGGCTCGGCCGACAACTACCTGCACCTCGCGACCGCAGCGCTCGCGATTTACTTTGGAAGCGCGGGGGCGGAAGGAACGGTCACCACAAGAACCGCTTAGCTACAAAGTCTTGTCGAAAGGGCCCGCTTCGGCGGGCCTTTTCTCTTCTAAGAGGCCTTGAGGCTCGTGCCGAGAACGTCCAGGCACCGGTCGATGTCGGACTCGTCGTTGAAGAAGTGAGGCGAGATGCGAAGGGCGTCTCCGCGCTGGTCGAGCACCACGTCACTGTCGAGCAGCTCGAGAAGGATGGCCTCGGCCCCCTTGCGGCCCCCGGGGACCCGTACTCGCACCAGACCTCCTCGCTGTTCGTCGTCGGTGGGGGAGAGTAGCTCGAGACCGAGGGCGGTCAACCCCTCCATCAGTCGGCGCACCAACTCTTGGTTCCGAGCCCGGATGTTCTCGACTCCGACCTCGAGGATGATCTGCAAACCTCCGGCAGCGGTCCACGCTTGCGGCAACGTCGACGTCCCGGTTTCGAAACGTCGAGCGTCATGGCGCAGCGACAGTTTTGACCGCTGGAAGTCGAACGGCTCTTCGGTGCCGAACCAACCAACGATCGCAGGTTCCATCTGAGCGATGAGGTCGCGGCGGCAGTAGAGGAACGCCAACCCCTGACCACCACAGAGCCATTTGAGGCACCCTGAGACCAGGAAGTCGATGCCGAGGGCGTGCACGTCGATGGGCACGATGCCGCTGCCATGGAAGTCGTCGACCAGAATCAATGAGCCGTTTTCGTGGGCGGCTTCTACAACGGGCGGAAGATCCAGGATCCACGACGACTCGAAGTACACGCGGTTCGTATTCACGATCGCCGTTTGCTCGTCGATCGCGGCGACTAGGTCTTCGGGGTCGATGCGGATCTTGTCCGGCGAGGCCACGACATCGAGCTTGGCGCCGCGTTTCTGCTGCGCCAACCATACGTAGTGGTTAGTCGGGAAGTCCATCTCGGACAACACGACCTTAGGTCGCGCTCCAAAGTCCAAACAACTCGCTATCGATGACATGCCGTTCGACACCGAGGGGATGAGGGCGATCTCGTCGGCGTCCGCCCCGATCAAAGTGGCGAATCGCTCGCGGCACTCCTGGAGTCTCGGCATGCCGTGGTCGAACCACAGCTCTTCGGGGCCCAGACGCTGCCACAGGTCGAGGTGCTCCTCCGCGAGAGCGCGGCTCCGTTTGCTGAGGGGGCCGAGGGACGCCGAGATCAAGTAGGTGCGGTCGCCGACCACGGGAAACTCGTCTCGCCACCGAGCCAGATCCACCATGTGGCCAGACTAGCCGAGCCAAACAAGCCGTCACTTAGCGCGATGGATCCCGAACCTGAAGCGTCTATATAACGTGAGCGAAGTCGCGGCGATGTGGGGGGAGAGTCCGATAGCGGAAGATCGAGACGGCTACGCGGATCTTTACGCGCGGCACGTTCCCGGCGCGGTCACGGTTGCTTACCTGATGACAGGGGATCGGCAAGTGGCGGAGGACCTGGCCCAAGAGGCCTTCGTCAAGATCATGGGTCGCTTCGCCGATCGCAGGCCGCCGGATGCGTTTTCTTCTTACCTCCGCAAGACCGTTATCAATCTGTCGAAGAGCCATCACCGCAAGGAGAAGGTTCGTCGCGCGCATGCGAACGGGTCGGTTCCCGCCGACCATTCCCCGCCGCCCGAACCTCCAGACGACGAGTTGAGGCCACTCCTGCTGAGGCTTCCGCATCTGCAGCGGGCCGCGATCGTCCTGCGCTTCTACGAGGACATGTCGGAGAGCGATTCCGCGCGCCTCCTCGATTGTTCTGAGGGAGCCGTCCGCTCTGCGGTGTTCCGCGGGATGCAAACACTGCGCCAACAACTGGGGGCCGAGTGATGGATCTCGAACGCAAGATTCGCGACGAACTCAGCAGGATGGCTCAAGAAGCGCCCGTCACGTCGATGCCACCCACCACTAGGCGTCGGATCGCGCGTCGACGAGTGGTGCTTGGCGTCTCCGGATTTCTCGGCGTCTTACTGATCGGTGCGACCGGCGCGTTGGGCGTGGGCGCTCTCCTTGATGACCACAACGGCGACCGAAGCACCATTTCCGGCATACCGACCATGGCAACCGTTTCATGCCGACCTCAGGGGGGAGTCGAGATGCCAAGCGACGTGGCAGCGCAGCCCGATGGGGTTCATCTGAGGTTCGAAGGAAGCCCCGGTATGGAATTCGCTCAGGCCTCGGCCCATCCCGATGGGACTCGCCTCGAGGTGACTGGATTCCTGGCGAAGGAGCCCACCGAGGGCGGGGATCCTTCAGGCGGCGGTGCTGCACGGACC
>JAXDJP010000205.1:0-3318 GCA_034665645.1 Actinomycetota bacterium
CTTGCGAACGTTGTTCGCGTACAGTTGTTCGTCGGCGCCGGCCCAGGGTGAAGAGGGTCGACAGTTGATCTCGTACGACAGAGATACTGCGTCGAGCCCGGAGTTGCTGGCGAAGAATCCGCCCCAACTCCCCGCGACCGTGTATCCGAGAGAGTCAACGATATGAGTGACGAAGCCCCAGCGACCCCAGCCTTGGAGGCGCCACGCGTCGTTGTCGAGGGTCCCGAAATCACGGTTGTCGGGAAGTCGGTCCCGGAGCGCGTAAAGGATCGCATCGAGAGCATCGTCGAGCGGTCCGAAAGCGGGCACGGTCTCTTCCATGTTCTGTTTGACGCGCGTTCCTAGGTCCACCATGCGTTCGAGTTTCTGGGGGTCGCTTCCCTCGTCGTGCAGCAAGATGAATCCCGTCGGAAGAGGGCCGTGCATGTCCATGCCCACGGCGAAGGGTCGTCCGTGCAACTCCTCTCGTCTCACCTTTCGGAGGTACTCGGTCATCGCGATGCCCTCGGGCTGCGAGAAGGTCGTGTAACCGCGGAGGTAGAGGGTCGAGTCGCGGGGGAAGCTCCACCCATCGCTGTACGCGAGGCGGTTCGAGTTGATGCCGGCTCCGTTGTACTGCGAGTGCTCGGCCATCTGGCCGTCCCCGATCGCCCATCCGTCTGGCGACGGCGACAGGAAGTAGATCTTCGTTCGCTTCAGGATCTCGCCGGCCGTCATCTCGAAAGTCTTTCCGCTGGTGCCGGTCGCGTTGTCGAACACTTTGTCCGGCGTCTCGGTGGCGGCGATAACCAGGTCTTCAAGGAACCGGGCGCTGCCCTCTCGCCCACAAGGCTCGGCGGAGTGGCCCGCGGTTAATACGACGTACTGCTTGTCCTTGTCGGGAACCTTGTCGTCCGTCAGAGTGACGACATAGAGCGGAAGCCCGTCGCCGGTGTCGTTCGAGTCCCATGCCGGGAAGCCGTCTTGACCGACGCTGACTGCGTTGGGGTTATGGAGCTCCTTGGCGACGGTCGTTATGTGGACGTACCGCGGGTAGAGCTTCTGAAGCAGCTTGAAGCCGGACTCGAACTCGCCGTGGCCCTCGGCCCCGAATTGGATGTAGTTCGTGCTGGCGGCCGGTTCCAGGAACGTGCGGCCGTAGGTGTCCCGCTCCTCCTTCGTTGTCGCGACGGGTGTCGCCGACGCGTGGGGGGCGAAGAGAGCCAGTACGAGAAAGATCGCCGATAACCGAGCCATTTGCCGCGCCAACAGAGCCCTCCTCGATAGTCCAAAGCTGGAGGGTTAATTCGCCCTAGATGGGCGGTTTTCCTTTCGGCCTTCTGGGGGGATAGATAGCAGAGGCTCGAACAACCGGGCTCGCCTAGTTCGCGCCCATCGGCGCCCCCCACCTACTACCCCAGGAGGATGATCGAGTGAAAGCAGTTACCTGGCATGGCAAGCGCGACGTAAGGGTCTCCGAGGTCCCCGACCCCACGATCCAAGAACCGACGGATGCCATCGTGCGGATCACGTCGACGGCGATCTGTGGGTCCGACCTTCACCTCTACGAGGTCCTTTCGCCGTTCATGCAGGAAGGGGACATCCTCGGCCACGAGCCGATGGGCATAGTCGAGGAAGTTGGTTCGAAAGTGAGCCACATCAAGCCCGGCGACCGGGTGGTTATCCCCTTCAACATCTCGTGTGGCAGCTGCTTCATGTGCAACCAGGGACTCCAGTCGCAGTGCGAGACCACCCAGGTGCGCGATCAGGGAAAGGGTGCAGCCCTCTTCGGTTACACGAAGATGTACGGACAGGTTCCCGGCGGCCAAGCAGAGTTCCTACGCGTTCCGCAAGCGCACTACGGTCCCATCAAGGTTCCCGAGGGGCCCTCCGACGACCGCTTCGTGTACCTGTCCGATGTTCTTCCGACAGCCTGGCAAGCGGTGGAATACGCCGACATACCGAAAGGCGGCACCGTTGTGGTGCTCGGCCTCGGGCCGATCGGTGACATGTCCTGCCGCTTCGCGTTGCAGCGCGGAGCCGAAAAAGTGACCGGGATCGACCTGGTGCCGGAACGGCTCGACCGCGTCAGCAAGTACGGCGCGCAGGTGCTCGATCTAAGGGAATACGACGACATAGCCGAAGTGGTCCGCGATCGCACCGGGGGCCGGGGGCCCGACTCGGTGATCGATGCGGTCGGGATGGAGGCGCACGGCTCCCCGGTGGGCAAGCTGATGCACGACATGACATCCCTGCTCCCGGACGCGTTCGCGGAGAGATTGATGAACAAGGCCGGGGTCGATCGACTGAACGCCCTCCATCTCGCGATTGAGATCGTGCGCCGCGGCGGCACCGTCTCTCTCTCGGGCGTCTACGGGGGGATGGCCGATCCGCTGCCGTTGTTCACTCTCTTCGACAAGCAGATCCAAATGAGGATGGGTCAAGCGAACGTGAAGCACTGGATCGACGACATCTTGCCGTACCTATCCGGCGATGAGGATCCTCTGGGGGTCGAGACGTTTGCGACACATCGGGTCCCTCTGACCGAAGCCCCGCAGGCCTACGAGACGTTCCAGAAGAAAGAGGACGGTGCGGTCAAGTTCCTTTTGAAGCCGTAGGCGAAGCGACTCTCTACGCGGGCACCTTCAGCGTGCAGACGAAGCGTGCGCCTTGAGGTTCCACCGCTTCGTACCTGATAGAGCCACCTTGGGCTTCGACCAGTCCCTTCGTGATGGCCAGTCCCAACCCCGAGCCGGTTTGACCCGCCGTCTCGCCGCGCACGAACGGATCGAACACCTGCTCGACATAGTCGTCTGGAAGCCCCCGGCCGTTATCTGCGAACGAGACCTCGACGACATTCTTGGAGTGCGCCGCGTGCACCGAGATCGACGGCCCTCCGTACTTATATGCATTCGTTAGAAGGTTCGTGAAGACCTGCTGGAGCCGGACGGGGTCGGCAACGACGCCGAGGTCCGACGGCACCTCAAGGTCTACTTGTTTGCCCTCCGGGGCCGGACTCGCGAGGAGCGCGTCGCCCAACGCCGCGTCCAGGGGCACCGCCTCAAGACTCACGTTGAATTTGCCGCTTTGAAGACGTGAAAGGTCGAGCAGATCGTTGATCAAAGATTGCGAGCGGTTTACCTGCCGCACGAGTAAGTCAACCAGCGGACGTTTGTCCTCCCTGATCGCCTCTCGGTCGTCCGCCAGGAATTGGACCGCCCCAGAGATAGCGGCGAGGGGGTTGCGAAGTTCGTGCGCGATGAGATTGACGAACTCCATCTTCCCCAGTTCACGTTCGATCTCTTCCGCCCGCAACTGATCGCCAACGTCGCGGGCGAT
>JAXDJP010000206.1:0-3048 GCA_034665645.1 Actinomycetota bacterium
AGACGTACAACCTCGTTCGTCATGCGGTGGAGGTCGACGAGCCCCGGCCGCTCGAGTTGAAAGGGAAGTCGGGGACCGTCACCGCCCGCCGCGTCCTGAAGATCACCGACGGCACCGAGGCGGTGGCGCGCCGGGCGAGATCACCACTGGTCGGACGGAAGCGCCAGCTGCGCCAGCTGAACCAGGCCCTCGAGGCGTCCACCGAAGACAAGACGTGCGAGCTGTTCACGGTGCTCGGCACCGCGGGCGTCGGAAAGTCGAGACTCGTCGACGAGTTCGTCGGGGGCCTCACCGATGCACGCGTCGCGTTCGGGCGCTGCCTTCCTTACGGCGAGGGCATCACCTTCTGGCCTCTGACCGAGGCGCTGCGCTCGCTCGCCGGCGTGCAGGAGATCGATCACTCACCGGAAGCGATGGCGGCTCTAACGGAGATCCTGGGAGGAGAGGCCGATCGTCTCGGCCCCCTCGCTTCGCTCGTGGGCCTGGGAACCGGTGGAGAATCTGCGGACGAGATCTCGAACGGCGCCCGCAGGTTGTTCGAGCGTCTCGGCCGAGAGCGGCCGCTGGTAGTGATCTTCGACGACATCCACTGGGCGGAGCCGGCGTTCCTCGACCTGATCGATCACGTGGTCGAGTGGGCGTCCCAGTCCTCGATCCTCATCATCTGCACCGCGCGGCCCGACCTTCTCGACGTCCGGCCCGGTTGGGGCGGGGGCAAGGTGAACGCCGCAACCGTTCTTTTGGAACCCCTCGATCAGACCGCTTCCGAGGAGTTGATCTCCAACGTCGTGGGAGGTCCACTCGAGCCCGCTCTCAGCAAGCAGATCCTTCAGTCGGCAGAGGGCAACCCATTGTTCGTCGAAGAGATGGTGTCGATGCTGGTCGACGATGGTGCTCTCGTCGAAGAGGGAGGGGTATGGCGCGTGGCCGACCCCGACAGCGTGCGCGTGCCGGCCAGCTTGAAGGTCCTCCTGGCGGCGCGCCTCGATCGACTGGGAAGTGGTGAACGTCAGGTCATCTCGCGGGCCGCGGTCGTCGGCAAGGTGTTCGAGCGTCAAGCCGTCACGGCCCTCACGTCAGAAGCGCAGCGTGACGACGTCTCTCAACACCTAGGAAACCTGTCTCGTCGCGAACTCATCAGACCCGACACGTCGAGTGACGACCTCTTCATGTTCCGCCACATCTTGATCAGGGACGCCGCGTACGACGCCCTGCCTAAAAGAGAACGTGCGCAGTTGCACGAGCGCTTCGCGTCCTGGCTCGAGGCGGATCTCGGTGACCACGCGATCGAATACGAGGAGATCCTTGGCTACCACCTCGAGCATGCCTACGAGTCGTGGCGCGATATCGGAGAGGAACGCGATGACCTGGCGGTAAAGGCAGCCGAGCGCCTCGCGTCGGCCGGGCTGCGCGCGTCCACGATGCTCGATTACGCGTCCGCCGTGTCTCTGCTCCAGCGCGCTCGCCAGCTGCGTCCCGAAGATGATCCCGAGCGTCCGTGGTGGACGTTCGAGATCGTCCTGTCCCTCTTTTTCCTCGGCGACATAGAAAGCGCAGCGAAAGAGGTCGAGGTCGCTCTCGAATCGGCAAGTCGCCGTGGAGACATCAGGGCTGATGCATGGGCCCGGCTGAGCCGCGGCCTCGTCACAACGGGGCAACGAAAGGTCGAAGACATCCTCACGGAGTTGATGGATGTCGTAGTGGTGATGGAACGATTGGGGGACGAGCGAGGGCTCGTGCGCGTCTGGGACGAGATCAGCTCGCAACACAACTACCTATGCAAGAGCCGTGAATCGGTTGTGGCGGCGAAGAAGGCTGCTGCGTACGCGGTTGCGGCAGGTGACGAACGCACCGAGCTCGAGTCGCTGGCCAACTCGCTGTGGCGAGGGTTGTGGGGGCATGTAAGGCCGGAGGACCTTCTCGCGGATGAAGAGAGATTGAAGCCGCGCATCAAGCCGGGGACGCGTTTCGAGAGGCTTCTAAGCGAATCCACCGCTGCCAGTCTCGCTCTCCTGGATCGCATACCCGAGGCCGTGGCTGCGGCTCGGGCTGCTGCGGAGCAAGCTTCAACTTTCGGCATCATGACCCAGGCGGTTGCGTGCCAGATCCGTTCGATCGTGTGGACCAGGGCGGATCCGACGGTTGCGAGGGATCAGCTCGAGTGGTCAGATGGCATCCTTGCGAAGATGGGTGAAACCGCGGCGCGGTCGTCGACGGGAACCATGCTCGCGGACATGGCGCTGCAGTTGGGCGACACCGAAAGAGCCGAAAGCGCTCTCGCGACGGTAAGGGGTTTCGTCGTGGAGGACGATTTCGATGCGCTTGCACGAGCACTAGCGGTTGAGTGCAAACTCGCTGCGCTCCGAGGAGATAAGGGCGGCGCCCTGGAGGCGGGACGACGCGCTCTCGAGATAAGCGAGCCCACGGAGTACTTGATGATGCGCACGCGCGTCCTGACCCTCGTCGCCGAGGCGCATGAGGTATTGGGAGACACGGCCGAGGCAGCGAACCTTTACCGCCGCGCCCTTGTGGTCGCCGAAGAGAAGGGCGACCTCTGGAGCATTAGAACAACGAAGGAAACCCTCGCGCGCCTCAGCGCCAGCGCCTAGCGCGTCAGCTCGGGAACCTACCAACGGCCCCGGAGATCCTTACTTCATGGCCTTTCCCAGTTCCTCCGCCGTGCGGCTGTTGAACTCGATCGCCATGACCGGCTCGTCGCCCTCGACCCAGGCATCGTGGTCGGGGTCGATGACGTAGACGTTTCCCGGTTCGATCGTTGTCTGGGTTCCGTCGCCTGACTTCACCGTCATGCGTCCCGACACCATGTAACCCGTGTGAAGCATCTGGCAGGATTCGCCACCCATGATCGGTTTGAGACTCTTCGACCACGACCATCCCGGCTGAGCGTTGAGGCACGCAACCGTTCCCTGGCCGAGGTTGAGGATCCGGCCTTCACCGTTCTCAAAGCTGCGGGTTTCGTCGGGTGAATCGAAGCTCTTGGCCTGAACTCCCATGCGGGTTCCTCCTCGTTTCGAAGACGTCCTTATC
>JAXDJP010000207.1:0-3427 GCA_034665645.1 Actinomycetota bacterium
TGGAAGTCGTTCGGCCCGCACGCGAGCACCACGGGCTTTCGCTCCCGCGCCTCCGCCGTCACGTAAGCGTGCCTCGATAGCCACGTCCGGACCTCCTGAGATGCGAGATGTTCGTTCGCCACATCGCATCGACCCGCTTCCCACATAGCGCCGACCTCGCGCATCACGGGGAGGACGACGGATTGGATGGTCGTCTCTAGTCCCAGCGACGCGTGAGCAAGGTCGAGACTCGTTCTTATCGTTTCTGGATCGAACGCGAGCGCCGCGCTCAGGATCTGGGTCACATGGGCGCTGCCGGGTGCCGTCTCTAGTGCGCGGCGCCTGATCACTTCGGCTGCATCGCGAGCTCTGCGACCGGCTGCGATCTCGTCACGCAGCTCGCGCAACTCGCTCATCGAGGCGAGGCCGTATCGCCGGTGACTGCCTCCGGTTCGATCGGGGGTCGGGATGCCGTAACGGCGTTCCCACGACCTGATCGTGGGCACCGGGATGCCCAACATCAGCGACACCGCAGAGATCGAAAGACCCTTGTCTCCTTCGCCGGCCGCCACGGGGCGAGCCTAGCCGCGATGCATAGCTTTGCGACCGAAATCTAGGCAAGCACCGTCCTAGGTTGTCGCTGTCGACCGCGAACCCGCGCGGTCTCATTCGGAGGCCCTGTGGATCGGAGCATGGAGGAAGCGAAGATCGCGCGCCGGACGCTGGCGGCGGTGATCGCGTACTTACAGCTTCTCGATACGCAGTGGGACCGGATGCCCGAAACGGACCGCCGCCGAGCGGTCTCGCTCGCTCTCGAGGCCGCCAGACGCGGGCGCGGGCCCGAGCGCCCACTCCCGAGAGCGTCGCCTACTTAGACCGAAGCCGCGTCACCGATCCGGAAGCCGCCACACTTCGACCTCGACGGCGTCTCCCGCGCGAAGTTCAGAGGCATCGCGCGCGAACGGAACGACGCCGTCGCATCCGACCAAGCTCGATTGCACGTGCGACCCCTGGGGCCCCGTCGGCGTGGCGATCAAACCTCCGTCCTCCCATTCCAGACGGACGCGTACGAAATGCAATCGACCGGGCCTTTTCGTGATGGCCTCGGCGAGGCGCGCAGAGATGACTGGACGAAGGAGCGCGCGACACCCACGCATCTTGCGGATCGCCGGTCGCACGAATTGCTCGAAACCTATGTGGATCGACACTGGATTGCCCGGTAGCCCGAGGAAAGGAGTCGACCCGACGCGGCCGGAAACCACGGGTTTGCCCGGTTGCATCGCGACGCGCCAAAAGTCGATCTCCCCGATCTTCTCCACGGCGTCCTTCACGAAGTCGTACCGACCCATCGAGACCCCCCCCGAGGAGACGACGAGGTCCGATCCCTCTGCGGCGCGCCGCAACACGTCGACCGTGGCATCGAGATCATCCGACACGGGCCCGAACGTCGTGGGATCCCCTCCGGCGTTGATGACCAACGCGCGCAGCGCGACCGAGTTCGAATCGCGGATCTGACCGGGCCCCGGCTCCTCTTCCGGAGCGACCAGCTCGGCCCCCGTAACGAGGACGGCGACGGTCGGTCGCGGATGAACGGAGACGGGCGACAGTCCGAGAGACGCAACGAGAGCCAGTTCGCCGGGCCCAAGTTCGCTGCCCGCTTCCACGACGACGCTGCCTTCCTTAACGTCGTCGCCGGCGGGCCGGATGTACCGACCCACTTCGGATGGTTCGGTTACCTCGACGGCGCCTTCGGATTCGCTCGTGACCTCGACGGCCACGATCGCGTCGCCTCCCGGCGGAACCGGGGCTCCCGTCATGATCCTCACCGCGGTGCCGGGGCGCACCTCCTGCCCGGCACTCCCTGCCGCGATCTCTCCAACAATCTCCAACCGCACGGGCGCTTCTTCGGATGCCGAGCCCACGTCGGCGGCGCGCACCGCGTAACCGTCCATGGCCGAGTTGTCGAACCTCGGCAACGCGTGCGGAGCAACGAGGTCCTCGGCAGTCACGTATCCGAGCGCCTCTCCCACGGGGAGCGATGTAGGGCTAAGAGGTTGGAAGGCTTCGAGGATGCGCCGGCGCGCCTCGCCGACTTCCAACAGGTCCATCTTTCGGCGCCGCCGGGCTCTGCTACGCGTTCGCTGAAGCTGCGACCCGCTGAGACGGAGACGGCTCGAGGGAATCGAGAAGGTCGCGGGACGCCCTCGCTATGTTCGCGACCGCGGCGTCGAACGTCTCACGGTTCGCCTTGGAAGGCTGCCGGTAACCGCTGATCTTGCGCACGAACTGAAGCGCGGCGGCCTCGATCTCCTCGTCGGCCGGGGGGTTCTCGAAGTCTCTAAGGGTCTTGATACTGCGGCACATGTTGGTCCTCCGGTGTGATGGATTTTCGCTCCCCCGACCTTGGAGCAGCGGGCCCTTCCTGTCAACGAGGCTGAAGTACGCTGGGAGCATGCCGAACCTCGACGCCGTCTACGACGCGACCAGGGCGGACGTTACCGATCTGCTTCTCAGCCTGTCCGACGAGCAGCTGGATACCTCGGTTCCCGCAACGCCCGATTGGACGATCAAGAACATCGCGACCCACCTGGCCGCCGACGCAACCTGCGTCATCAACGGCGACTTCCCGACCTCTTTCTTCGACGCCTTCGGCGAGCCCGAAGCGGTGGCTCAAGTGAACGGATGGACGGCCGGGCAACTGGCCGACCGTGAAGGGCGGACCCTGGGCGAGATCCTGGCCGAGTGGGACGAGTCGGCCAAGACGGTGTCGTCGATGATGCGCGGGGAGCAGGATTGGGCCGAGGGCATGCCCTGGTTCGCCGACCGGGTGCTCCTGACGGATGTAGCGGTTCATCAGCAAGATATATACGGAGCACTCGGGATCGAGAAGGACCGAGAGTCGGTGCAGGTGAAGGTCGGGCTCGCGGGTTACATCGGAACGATGGACTTCAGGTTGAAGGCCGCCGGCGCCCCGGCCATGAGGTTCGAGGCAGGAGAGAAGTCGTGGGTCGCGGGAGAGGGCGAGCCCGCAGCGACGCTTCGCTCGAACCGCTGGGAGCTCTTCCGGGCCATGTCCGGCCGGCGCAATCCGGGACAGATCGGGGCATATGACTGGACGGGCGACCCCGAGCCCTTCATTCCCTTCTTCTACCCCTACGGCGTGAGGGCCGACGCCCTAGTCGAATAGCCCCCTAGGGTGCGAAACTTCTCTCCGGGGGTCCGCCGGGCCCAGGACGGGAGAGCGCGCGCTTGTTTTGCGGAGAATGTGGGGCCCAGAACAAAGAGGGCCGCAAGTTCTGCACCAACTGTGGGTCGGCCCTCGCCGAGCGCTGCGCGAACTGCGGATCTGAGCTAGAACCCGACGAAAAGTTCTGCGGCGAGTGCGGCACCCCGGTGGGGGGGCGTCCTGCGAGCATCCGAGAGGCCCCCTCGATCGCGGAGGCGCGAG
>JAXDJP010000208.1:0-3289 GCA_034665645.1 Actinomycetota bacterium
CGTCGTGTTGTTAGCGGCGGGTCTCGTCCACGGGGAGGCAAGCGGGATCGATATCGCGAAGTTCTCCACGTCTTCGATGCTCGCGTTTCTGTATCTCGTGGTCGCGGGTTCGTGGTTGGCCTTCACCGCGTACGTGTGGCTATTGCAGAACGCTCCGATCTCCAAGGTGGCGACCTACGCGTACGTCAACCCGGCGGTCGCGATCTTCCTTGGGTGGGCCATCCTCAGCGAGGCGATCACTCCGGTGATCCTTTTGGGAGCCGCGATCATCGTGACCTCGGTCGCGGTCATCGTTCGCCGTGAAGCGCCGAGTGCGGACAAACCGCCTACGCCTTCTCGCGCGCCGTCCTCCTAGCGATCCACCAGATAGACCCCGCTATGGCGACGAGGACACCGGCGGCCACGGCTCCATTCGACCGTGTCATCTCGGGTGCCTTGATGTTTGGCAGCCGAGAGCGCAGGGTCACAGGGTTCCGGAACCATTCGATCGCCCACGCGCGTTCGGTCGCGATCCGGCGAAGGTCCTTGTCGGGATTGACGACGACGGGATGTCCCACGAGCTCCAACATCGGTAGGTCCGTGACCGAATCCGAGTAGGCGTAAGAACCGGGGAGGTCCAACCCACGCGTCGCCGCCAATTCGGCGATCGCTTCGGCTTTATACGGGCCATACGCGTAGAAATCGAGTTCGCCGGTGTACTTACCGTCTTCTATCCCTGGTCGCGTTGCGATGAAGTGGTCCACGCGGAGCATCTCTGCCAATGGCTTAACGATCTCTTCGGGAGAAGAGGACACGATGCAGATGAGCCGGCCTGCTTCCCGATGGTCGTGCATGAGGTCCAATGCCTCGGCGTATATGAGGGGGGAGATGACTTCCTCCAACACCTCGGTCACTACCTGCAGAACCCTTTCCTGCTCCCAACCTTTCGTTAGGCGTTGGGCCTCGATCCTCATCCGTTCCATCTTTTCTTCGTCGGCACCCATCAGGTGAAAGACCAGCTGTGCGTACAGGGCTTTCAGCAGGAATGAACGGCCGATCAACCCTTCCTTGAAGAAGGACCGACCGAGAGCCAGCGGACTAGACCGCGCGATTATCGTCTTGTCGAGATCGAAGAAGACTGCCTGCACCGCTTGATTGTCCACCCGTTTTCCCAACGGTGATGACCGTCACAAGTATCGAAACGGGGATGCGGATGCTTCGTCCATGTCCCTGAACGTTGCATTGGTCTGCCCCGATCCACAGATCAGACAGAAGGCCGCTAGGGCGTTCGATCGAGCCCCACAGGACTGGGATATCGACTTCTACAGTGCTCCTCCCCTGGATGCCGACGTCGTGGTTCTCGGTCCGGGGGTCGAGGGCGCCGGTATCCGATTCGATCCCGAGCATCCCGACCGACTACTAGAGGACGTCCGGAAAACGACCCGACCGTCGGCTTCATTGGTCGCCGTGACGAGTGCGAGCCGCGGATTGGGCGTGACCTCTGTTGCGCTGCACCTCGCGGCAGCGGCCGCGACCGGAGCCGAGCGGACCCTTCTTGTCGATCTCGATCGCACCTGGCGGGGAGTGGCGGCTCGGCTCGGGTTCCCTCACACGAGCAAGACGTGGGCACATGCCACGGATCCCGACGCATTCAGCCTCGTTGCATCTCCCGTGGCGGGGGGATTCCACGCTCTCCTGGCTCCCTCCGTCGAGACCGAAGCGCCTGCGGCTCGCGACGTCCTGCGGCTCGCGACGCAGCGATCCCGCTGCGTCATCATCGATCTTCCCGCGGACGGCCCTGTGGAAGAAGTGGTGCCCCTTTGTTCGAGCGCGATCCTTCTCGTCGCGCCTTCTTGGGAAGGAGCGGAGCGCGCTCGGTCCGTCGCATCGACGTTTCCTTCGCCTCCGGTTTTCGTCGCCAACCGCTTAGGAGCAGGAAGCGACATCCCACTCAGAGACTTAGAAGCGAAGCTCGGTGCTCCGTTCGCTTGCGAGCTTCCTTACACACCTTCCTTACGTGATTCCGAGGACGACGGCCGTCTGATGGTCCGACCTTCCAGCCGATGGTGTCGACGCGTCGCCGGCATCTACTCGCGACTTCTAGCGTGAGAACCCAACTCAGTGAGCTGCGCGACCTTGTGTTCGCGGACGATGGTCTGGCGGAACTGGATCCCGCAGAAAGAAGGTTGCGCCTTCGTGCACTCGTCGCATCGAAGGTTGCCGATGCGGATGTTCCAGCGACACTGTCCGCCCTCGCGGACGAGATCGACGGCTTCGGACCAATCTCCAGCTTGATGGCTGAACACGATGTCACCGACATCCTGGTCAACGGTCCCCACGAGGTGTGGATCGAACGACGCGGCGACCTGGAACGGACCGAAGTGCGGTTCGAAGGGGCAGCACACCTAGATGCCTTCGTCGACAGGTTGGTTGGTTCGGCCGGTGGAAGACTCGATCCGTCTCATCCGATCGGCGACGTCCGCCTGGGCGACGGCTCTCGCATGCACGTGGTTCTGCCACCGCTGGCGCCGCGTGGCCCGCTCCTTTCGATCAGAAGGTTTCCGAGCTGTCCTTTCTCGCTGACGGACCTATGCGAGCGGAGGATGTTGGAGGCGGAGGACGCTGAGATCCTTCAATCGTTCGTTGTCGATTGCAAGACGATCCTCGTCAGTGGACGGACGGGGACCGGAAAGACGACGCTGCTGAACGCGCTGATCGCTGAAGTGCCGCATGCCGAACGCGTCGTGACGATCGAGGAAACACCCGAGTTGCTCAGCACGAGCGCGCATGTGGTGTCACTACTCGTCCGGCCCGAGAGCCTCGAGAAGACGGGGCGTGTCGACCAGGACGATCTATTGAGAGCCGCCCTTCGGATGCGTCCCGATCGCATCGTCGTCGGAGAGGTTCGTGGCCGAGAAAGCCTCACGGCGTTACACGCGATGGCCACAGGCCACGAGGGGTCTATGGCCGCGATCCACGCACGTTCCGCGGCCGACGCGTCTCGCCGGTTGATCGCCCTTGCCCTGGAGGACCCCAGTGCTCCGTCCGAAGCGGCTCTCGAAGCGATGTTCGCCTCGGGGATCGACGTCGTCGTCCATCTTCATCGTGAAGGGGGGATCCGACGGATCGCCGAGATCGTCCAACTTCGGACCTAGAGCGAGCGGACGCTGTTGAGAGCCTCGTAGCGTTGCTGCGATCGGGTCTCTCGCCCCACCAAGCCCTGACGATGTGGCCGCTCGAAGCCACGCCTCGGCTTCGGGAGGATGTGCGCCGTGTCGCGAGACGCATCGAGATCGGCGATACGCCGGCG
>JAXDJP010000209.1:0-6147 GCA_034665645.1 Actinomycetota bacterium
GATGTTCTGCGACCAGTGCGGCACCGAGAACCGCGACGGAGCGAAGTTCTGCAAGGGCTGCGGCTCGACGCTCACCGAGACGTCCGTCTGTTCCTCGTGCGGCGCCGCGCTAGAGCCCGGAGCAGTCTTTTGCGACGAGTGCGGGACGCCCACGAACGCTGCCGCGACCGGCGCAACGACGCGGGCCTCATCCCCGGCCGCACAACCAGTAGCCGAACGCCGGCGCGTGTCCGTCCTCTTTGTCGACCTCGTCGGCTTCACCGATTACTCCGAGGGCCGCGATCCCGAGGACGTGCGCGAGATGCTGAGCCGTTACTTCGCTCGCGCCGAGGAGATCATCGGGCTGTATGGCGGGACCGTCGAGAAGTTCATCGGCGACGCGGTCATGGCCGTATGGGGCACGCCGGTGGCTTTGGAAGACGACGCTGGGCGCGCCGTCAGGGCCGGGATGGAGATGGTGGAGTCGGTCGCTGCACTAGGGCGCTCCGTTGATGCCGATCTCCGCGCGCGGGCAGGGGTCTTCACGGGCGAGGCCGCCGTCAATATCGGCGCGAAGGGCCAGGGCATGGTCGCAGGAGACACCGTAAACACCGCAAGTCGCCTCCAGTCGGCGGCGAGTCCCGGGACCGTCTTCGTCGACCGGGCGACTTACCTCGCAGCGCGCGACGCGATCGGGTTCGAGTCCGCCGGCGAGCTAACGCTCAAAGGCAAGGACGAGCCCGTCGAGGCCTGGCGCGCGACCCGCGTGACGGCGGCTCTGGGCGGGTTCCGATCCACCGACTCATTAGAGCCGGCGTTCACCGGCAGAGACGAAGAGTTCCGGCAGATCAAGGATCTCCTCCACATCACAGGCCGCGAGCGCAAGCCGCGCATCATCTCGGTAGTGGGGACGGGAGGGATCGGGAAGTCGAGACTGGTTTGGGAACTGGCCAAGTACATCGATGGTCTTTCCGACCTCATCTTCTGGCACCAAGGCCGCTCCCCCGCTTACGGCGAGGGCGTGGCGTTCTGGGCTCTCGCGGAGATGCTGCGGATGCGCGCTCGGATCGCGGAGACCGACGACGAAGACACGGCGCGCACGAAGCTCGACGAGTGCATCGACGAGTACTTCCCCGATAAAGACGACGCCGAGTGGGTTCGTCCGCACCTGCAGCAACTCATCGGTCTCGGGGGCGGAAACGATCAGAACAGAGAGCAGCTCTTCGCCGCGTGGCGGTCACTCTTCGAGCGCATCGGAGAGCTCGGACCCGTAGTCATGGTCTTCGAGGACCTTCATTGGGCAGACCCGGGGCTCATCGACTTCATCGAGCACCTCGTCTCCTGGGCACGGAACAGTCCCATCCTGATCCTGACGCTCGCCCGACCGGAGCTGGTCGACAGGCGTCCGAACTGGGGCGCCGCTCAACGCAACTTCGTCTCGATCCACCTAGAGCCGCTCGGAGAAGACGACATGAGCCTCCTCCTGAAGAGCGTCACCGCCGATCTTCCGCCACACGTCCATCAGGACATCGTCCGCCGAGCCGAAGGCGTCCCGCTCTACGCGGTTGAGATGGTGCGGATGCTTATCGACCGAGGCGACCTCCTCCAAGAAGAGGGGGGGTACAGCTGGGTCGGGAAGCTGAGCGACATCGAGGTACCCGACTCGCTGCACTCGCTGATCGCTTCTCGCCTCGACGCTCTTCCGATCGAGGCGCGACTCTTGGTACAAGACGCGTCGGTGCTCGGGAAGACGTTCACCACGGACTCGCTTGCGGCAGTTACTTCCTTGTCGGCTGCCGAACTCGAACCACGCCTCGAGGATCTGGCTCGTCGAGAGATCCTCGAGGTGGATACCGACCCACGCTCTCCCGAACGTGGGCAGTACGGATTCGTTCAAAGCCTCATCCGCGAAGTCGCCTACCACACGCTTTCCAACGTCGACCGACGGTCACGTCATCTCGCGGCAGCGCGCTACTTCGAGTCCCTGAACGAAGTGGACATGATCGACGTCGTTGCAACTCACTACGTCGAAGCCCATAAGAACTCGAAGCCCGAAGATCCAGAGTCGACGGAACTCGCAGATCGCGCACAGCAGGCGCTTACGGCTGCGGCCAAGAGGGCGTCTTCTTTGGGATCGAACCTGCAGGCCCTCAGCTTGTACGAGAGCGCACTCGCCATCGTCGGCCCGAGTGACGAACGGAACGAGCTGCTGTTCCTCGCAGGGCAGGCCGCGCATTTCAGCGGCGAGATAGACCGATCCATCGAGCATCTGAAGGAAGCGATCGACCAACTCAACGAGCATTCGCACACCGAGCTGCTGGCCCGAGCTCAGGCACAGTTGGGCTGGACCTACTTCACCGGAGCGCGTCTGGAAGATGGAAGACTGGTTCTCGAGGAAGCTGCTTCCAAACTCGACGACCCCTTGAGCCCCGCCGCCGCCCTCATCTACAACCAGCTGTCTCGGGTGTACTTCTTCCTCGGCAACGACGAAGAATGCCAGCGATATTCGGTACTCGCGATGCCGGCTGCCGAGCGGGCCGAGAACATGGCAGTGATCGCCGACTGCCTGATAACGCGCGGCATCGCAGGGATGAACGCAGGCAGGACCACCGAGTGCGACGTGTTGGTCAGCGGCGCCCTCAAGCTCGCAGAGAAGCATGGCCTCGTGACGCAACAACTTCGAGCCCTCGTGAACCTGTCCGCGAACGAGGTGTCGGTAAACCCCCACGCAGCCATCGAGGTCGGCCAACGAGCGGTCGAACTGGCGCAACGGTTCGGGGTCGCCGACCCTCAGACCCGCGCCCTCGTCAACATGACGGAGGCGTCTATCCATCTAGGTCGTTGGGATTGGATGCGAAACCTGATCGCCGAGAACGCCGAGTCTCTCCGAAGCCAGGCGCGCATGCTGTCCAACGCCCTCGCGGACCTCGAAGCTTTCGCGGGGAACCTGGAGGAAGCCCGGCGCCACCTTGCCGACCACATCTCAACCATGGACCCCTCGAGTGCGATGGACCAGGGCGTTCTCCGGATGGTGGAAACGCTCGTCGCCTTCGTCGAAGGCGACCTCGGAAAGGTCATCGAGGTCTCTCGCGAGATCGACGTGTCCGAGTACCTCCAGTTGGAGACATTTGGCGTTTTCGCGCGCGCTGCGATCTGGTTGGGCGACGTCCATGAAACACGCGCCCAACTCGAGCTCATGGACCGCTCTCCTCTACGCAACCCATGGCAGCGCGCACGCCGACTGACCGTAGAGGCGGCGATCGCAGCGCTCGAAGGCGACCGTGACCGTGCGATCGAGTTGTATGAAGACGCGCTCGCTCGCTGGGACAGCTTGAACATCCCACTCGGTAAGGCGTTGAGTCAGACTGACTTCGTTCTGACGGTCGGCGGCCCGGAGACTGCCGCCGCCGCGAGCGAAGCTAGAGCATTCTTCGAAGAAGCTGGGAACCAGTTCTTCGTTCGTCGTCTCGAGGAGGCAACCGTCTGATGTTCTGCGGTAACTGTGGGGCCCAGAACAACGAGGGTCAGAAATTCTGTGGAGATTGTGGACAACCTCTCGGTTTGACATGCACGAACTGCGGAGCCGCGATCGAGACGGGACGGCGATTCTGCGGAGAGTGTGGAGCCCCGGCCCCCGGTGCGGTCGCGCCTTCCGCGATCCAAGCGGCACCCCAAGCCGAGGCTCCGGCGCCACTCGGTCTGCGGCCTCCCGTCGCTGAACGCCGGCTTGTGTCCGTCCTCTTCGTCGACCTTGTGGGGTTCACGACGTACTCGGAAGGACGAGATCCAGAAGATGTGCGCGCGATGCTCAGCGAGTACTTCGCCAGCGCACAGAACGTCATCGCCCTATATGGCGGCACCGTTGAGAAGTTCATCGGAGACGCAGTGATGGCGGTGTGGGGAACGCCGATCGCGCGCGAGGATGATGCCGGACGCGCGGTCCGCGCCGCTCTCGAACTTATCGATTCGGTGGCGGCGTTGGGCCGGTCGGAGAGCTTTGACCTCAAGGCGCGGGCCGGAGTGTTCACTGGGGAAGCCGCCGTCAACCTCGCCGCGGTGGGGCAAGGCATGGTCGCCGGTGACGTGGTTAACACCGCGTCCCGTCTTCAGTCCGCTGCCGAGCCCGGGACGGTCTTGGTTGACCGAGCGACCTATTCCAGCGCCAACAAGGCGATCGCGTTCGAGTCCGTGGGCCAATTGATGCTGAAGGGCAAGGACGAGCCGGTCGAGGCATGGCGTCCTTTACGCGTTACGGCAGGGATCGGTGGGTTCCGGCCGGCCGACTCCCTCGAACCTGCGTTCACCGGACGTGACGAGGAGTTCCGCGTCATCAAGGACCTTCTTCATGTCGCGGGACGTGAACGGAAGCCCCGGCTCGCATCGGTGATCGGCATCGGCGGGATCGGGAAGTCGCGGCTCGTGTGGGAGCTCTTTAAGTACATCGATGGACTCAGCGAGTTCATCGAATGGCACCAAGGCCGTTCTCCCTCTTATGGAGAAGGTGTGGCGTTCTGGGCCCTTGCCGAGATGGTCCGGATGCGGGCCAAGATCGCCGAGACCGACGACGATCAGACCGCGTCGACAAAGCTCGACGAATGCTTCGTCGAATATCGGGTCTCCGAAGACGAGCGCGAGTGGCTGAAGCCTTATCTCGCTTACTTGATCGGCATCGAAGGAGGCACCGAGGGCTCGAAGGAACAGCTCTTCGCGGCGTGGAGAACGTTCTTCGAGCGCATCGCCGAGGAGGGCACGTGCCTCATGATCTTCGAGGACCTCCACTGGGCGGACCCGGGCCTCATCGACTTCATCGAGCACATGATGGCGTGGGCCCGCACCAGCCCGATCCTGATCCTCACCCTTGCTCGACCCGAGTTGCTTGATAAGCGGCCGACGTGGGGAGCCGGTCAACGCAACTTCACGGCGATCCATCTCGAGCCGCTCGGTGACGACGACATGACCATCCTCCTCAAGTCGCTCGCTTCGGAGTTACCGCAGCAGGCGCGCGTCGAGATAACCCAACGTGCCGAGGGTGTTCCTCTATACGCGGTCGAGATGGTGCGGATGCTGATCGATCGCGGACACCTCGTGCAGGATGGCGACGGATACGTATGGGTTGGCGAATCGGAGCACATCGACGTTCCGGACACGCTGCATTCCTTGATCGCGTCACGCCTCGACGCACTCAACACCGACGACCGGCTGCTCGTGCAAGACGCTTCCGTCTTGGGGAAGACGTTCACGTTGCCGTCACTGCTGGCGGTGACGGGCCGCTCCGCCGAGGAACTGGAACCGCGCCTCGCCGACCTCGCGCGACGAGAGATCCTGCTCGTGGATACCGATCCGCGCTCGCCCGAGCGGGGCCAGTACGGATTCGTGCAAAGCCTCATCCGCGAGGTCGCGTACCAAACCCTCTCCAACCAGAACAGGCGAGATCGGCACCTCTTGGCGGCCGAGTACTTCGAGTCCGTGGACGAAGCCGACCTCGTCGACGTGGTCGCCACCCATTACCTGGAGGCGTACAACAACTCACGCAAGGAAGACGAGGCTTCGGCCCCGCTGGCGGCGAAGGCCCGGCAAACGCTCGTCGAAGCAGCCGAGCGAGCTCGCTCCTTAGGGTCGAGCGCGCAGGCCGTGCTGCTGCTTGAGAAGGCACTCGGGATCGCGACGGGCGATTCGGAGCGGGGAAGGATCCTCTATCTCGCCGGATCGGCGGCCGTCGATGCCGCTAATATCGATGTTGCGATCGCGCATTTCAAGACCGCTATCGAGCATCTCGCCGGGGAATCCGATTACGAACTCCGAGCGCACGCGCAAGCCCAGCTCGGTCGGACGCTCTTCCTTTCCTCCCGCCTCGACGAGGCAGCGGTGATGTTGAAAGCCGCCCTTGAGCACATCCCGAACGCGATGACACCCGCGGCCGCCCGCATCTACACAGAATTGGCACGGGTCTCCTACTTCATCGGCGATTTCGAGGGAAGCGACAATTACTCCAGGCTCGCTATGCCGGCGGCCGAGAAGGCAGGAGATCTGGGCATCATCGCCGATTGCCTTATCACCAGAGGCGTGGCGGCGCTCGGCGAAGGACGAACTCATGAGGCCGAGGTGCTCCTGAATGGAGGCCTGAAGATCAGCGAAGAAGGGGGCCTCCTCCACCAGCGCCTCAGGGCG
>JAXDJP010000210.1:0-5503 GCA_034665645.1 Actinomycetota bacterium
GCCTCGATCGTGCGCTGCTCGACCTCGTTGTGGTGCGCCTCGATCGCATGGACCACCTCGGGCTTCTCTTTGAGGCGGCGGGCTATCTCGGCTCCGATGAGAGCGTGAGATCCCTCGACCTCATGCGTCACGGCCTTGCCGATGTCGTGGAGCAGCGTGCAACGTTTCGCGAGCGCGATATCCGTGCCCAGCTCAGCGGCGATCATGCCGGCGATGTGGGAGGCCTCGACGGAGTGCTTGAGCACGTTCTGGCCATAGGACGTGCGGAATTTCAGGCGCCCGATGACCCTCACGAGCTCGGGGTGCATATCGGTGATGCCGGTCTCGAGAACGGCCCACTCGCCGCCCTCGCGGATCTCTTGCTCGACCTGTTCCTTGGACTTCTCGTGGATCTCCTCGATACGAGCCGGTTGGATGCGGCCGTCGCCGATGAGGCGCTCGAGCGTAAGTCGCGCCATCTCGCGCCTGATGGGGTCGAAGCACGAAAGCACAACCGCCTCGGGCGTGTCGTCGACGATCAGGTTCGTCCCCGTCGCCGCCTCGAAGGCCCTGATGTTCCGTCCCTCACGGCCGATGATCCGTCCCTTCATGTCTTCATTCGGAAGCGTGACGGTGGTGACCGTCGCCTCGGTGGTGAGGTCAGATGCGACCCGCTGCATCGCCACGGCGATGATCTTGCGGGCGCGACGGTCGCCTTCCTCGCGGGCCTGGGATTCGACGTCCCGGACGATGAGGAGGGCGTCTCTCTTGGCCTCTTCCTCGATCTCCTCGATGAGGCCCTGCTTGGCGTCGGCCGACGTCATACCGGCGACGCGCTCCAGCTCGGTGCGGGCGCGCTGCCCGACGGCCTCGATCTCGGTCCGCATGCGCTCGATCTCTGCGAGCTTCGACTCGACGCCCTGCTCTTTGCGGTCGAGGGAATTGGCTCTCGTGTCGAGGAGTTCCTCGCGCTGCGCTATGCGCTCTTCTTTCTTTCCGATCTCGGCCCCACGGGTTTTGATCTCGGCCTCCGCGTCGCTGCGCATGCGGTGGATCTCGTCTTTGGCTTCGACGATCGCCTCACGTCTCGAGGCCTCCGCTTGGCGCTCCGCGTCCTCGAGCAGGGTCTTCGCCCGGCGCTCGATGGAGTTCGCCTCGTTCTGCGCTTGACTCTTGCGAACGAAGTAACCGATCCCCCCACCCACGAGAAGGCCGAGGATGAGACCAATGACGATCTGCATCGCTCGCTCCTTTCCTCTAAACCCCAGTCCTCGGAGACGCGGCCGTGACGGCCGGTCCTCAGACCCGGCGAGAAACGAGAAGCGAGAGCGAAGCGGCTAGATGAGCCGCCCGGGCATCCTCGTGCTTGTCAAGAAACGGATGGTGAGACGCATAGGGCCGGACACGGGGTCCGGTCGATAGCCGACAAGGACGTTGAAGAAGGGACTCTCGTTCAAGATTCGCACCGTTGGGGTGATCCTTTTCTGAGAATTGCTTGAACGCAATGGTACGCCTAATCCCATCCTTCGGGCGGCAAAACGGCCTTGGTGGCCTCCTCAGCAACCTCATAAGAGAACCCCCGGCCCACGAGCATCCTGAACACCCGCGCCGCCTGGTCCCTCAAGGGGCGGCCGCTGACCCGTCCGACCCACCTGGAGGCGAGCTTGAGGGCCACCTCCTGCTCGTCGATCCCGGAGGACGCCACGGCCTCGTCGCCGATCTCACGTGACACACCTTTGCGAGCCAACTCGGCCCGCAGCGCCCGAGGGCCCTTGCGAGCGCCGCGCTCCTGAACCCACTGGCCGGCGAAGGCGGCATCGTCGAGCAGCTTCAGCGACTCCAGGCGGGCGATGACTCGCTCGATGACGTCGGGCTCGAAACCCCCGGTCCGCAGCTTCTGCTGGATCTCCAGGCGCGACTGCGGTCGCCGGGACAGAAGGCGCCCGGCCTTCTCCATCGCCTTTCGGTAGGGGTCGTCCTCCGGTGCGTCCGGCACGACCTCGAGACCCGGAAGCCGCTCGAGCCCGCCTTCGACGGCGGGCTCCGCCACTCCATCGCGGGAGAAGCTGAGCGGCATACCGTCGTCCTCCTAGGGAGCCGTTTCGAGATCGTCGGTAACTTCGATCTCGTCTGCCTTTTCGAGATCTAAGGGCTCGTCGTCCGACCCTGCGATCAAGCCGAGCTTTTCTTTGATCTTGAGCTCGATCTCGGCCGCGATGTCGGCGTTCTCGGCGAGGAAGGTCTTGGCGTTCTCCCGGCCCTGGCCGAGCTGGTCGTCGCCGTAGATGAACCAGGCCCCCGACTTCCGCACGATCCCGTGATCGATGGCGACGTCGAGGAGGCTGCCTTCCTTCGAGATGCCCCAGCCGTACTGGATGTCGAACTCGGCCTTCTTGAACGGGGCGCTTACCTTGTTCTTGACGACCTTGACCCGAACCCGCGATCCGACGATCTCGGCGCCGTCCTTCAGGGAATCGATCCGCCGCACATCGAGGCGCACCGATGAGTAGAACTTCAAGGCCCGCCCCCCCGGGGTCGTCTCGTTCGAACCAAACATGACGCCGATCTTTTCTCGGATCTGGTTGATAAAGATAAGGATGGTTTTGGAGCGGTTTACGTTGCCTGCGAGTTTGCGGAGCGCCTGCGACATGAGACGTGCTTGCAGCCCCATGTGAGAGTCCCCCATCTCGCCTTCGATCTCGGCCCTCGGCACGAGGGCGGCGACCGAGTCCACGACGATCACGTCCATGGCGCCCGAGCGAACGAGCGTGTCGGCGATCTCGAGGGCCTGCTCGCCGGTGTCGGGCTGCGACACGAGGAGGTCGTCGATGTTGACGCCGATCGCCTTGGCGTAAGAGGGGTCGAGAGCGTGCTCGGCGTCGATGAAGGCGACGAGGCCGCCGGACTTCTGCGCTTCTGCGATCACGTGAAGGCTGACCGAGGTCTTGCCCGAGCCCTCCGGTCCGTAGATCTCGACGATGCGCCCACGAGGCAGGCCGCCCACGCCCAACGCCAGGTCCATGGCGAGGGACCCGGTGGGGATGACGTCGATATTCATCCGAGAGGCGTCATCGCCCAGTCGCATGATCGAGCCCTTGCCGTGCTGCTTGTCGATCTGAGCGATCGCATCGGCGACGGCTTGGTCCCGCCGCGCCGAGTCCTGGCTCGTGTTGGTAACTAGATCCCTGCTGGTGCTGCTGCGTACGTTCGCCACCGCTGGTCCTCCTAACCGTGGGCCCTGGGGCGGGCCACTCCTTACCTTTCGAAACCGGACCCTAGTGAGGGGGTACGACAAACTTCGCCGCTAGCTTATGCGAACGCACGTTCGATAACCAGGATTTTGCCCCAGAAGTTACCTCTTCGTAGTTATCAACATGTAACTCTACAGAACGCAGGCCGCCGAACAAAGGTTTCACCGGCAGAAAGACGGACATTTTCGTAACCAGAGACCCAGAAAAGTGGGGGGCTCGTTACAAAGATGCCCGGGATGGGGGTGAGGTGGGCTCCCCCGCTACAGGTGGAAGGTCGGGCGGGGGTCGGTTTCGAGGAGGCCGTAGATGTTCATGTCCTGCCACTGGGATTCGGCGAAGCCGGCGTGACGGGCGAGGCCCTCGAACCGGAAGCCGAGCTTTTCAGCGACGCGGATGCTAGCCGCATTGCTGGGGGCCGCGTGAAGCTCGATCCGGTGCAGCCCGACGACGTCGAAACCGAAGGCGACGATCGCCGAGGCGGCCTCCGTCGTGAGGCCTCTGCCGGCATGATCCGAGCGGATCCAGTAGCCGAGTTCCGCTCTCCTTAGATCCTGCATCGCGCTCGCGAGGCCAAGACCCCCGACCGGGACCCCCTGGAGGACGATCGTGAAGTTCCATTCCTCCGCTCGCTGCGAACTCCACATCCGCTCCGCCCGTCCGACGAACGACCTCGTTTGCTCGAGGGTCGTGTCGGTAGCCCACGCCATCCACGGACGGAGTTCCGGCAGCGACTTCTCGATCGCATCCCAGATGCCTTGTAGGTGCTGGTAGCCCATCGGCTCTAGCGCCAGACGACGAGTCGCGATCGCATTGGCGAGGGACGTGGGGGCCGGGAACGCGCTCATCTGGCGACGAGCACTATCTCGTCGAGGATCCGCGGGGTGAACGACGCGTGCTGCGCGTTCGTGAACTCGACCGTCACGGTGTGACTGCCCTTCGACAGGGTTACGTCCGGCGTCGCCGACGACGGCATATCAACGAGTTGGCTGTCGACGTAGACGTGGAAGTGCCCGGCCTTCGGATCACTCGATGCGCCCGCGACGATCTTCCCCCCCGTCAGGTCGATCTGAAGCTTGACGGGCTTTCCCGCCACAACTTTGGTGCCGTCCGGCGGGGACGCGATCGCGACTTTGATCCCCGCCCCCGAGACGGAAGGCGTCGTGTTGATCGTGAACGCTCCCGCGACCAGGGCGATGGCCACGATGACGAGGACAACAGGAACCTGCCGCTTCACGCTCTTCTGGAAGAAGAAAACGATCGCGAGCGACAGCATCGCGAACGCGAGCACGAGGAACTCGATGTCCGGCCCGCCCGGAGTGAAGGAGTGCGCCAGGATCATCAGCTACCTCCTACCACCACGAGAGGCTGCGCGAGCAACCACAGCGTCGTGATCGTGAAGAGCGCCATCAGCACCGTGAGCGGGAGCTCGCTGCGGATCGCCGCCCGATGGGAAGGCGCGAGGCGGAACGCCGTTCGATGAGCGGCGATGACGCCCATGATGTGTCCGCCGACGATCAAGGCGATCTCGAGGAACCAGACGAGTTTCGCGGACGGAACGTAATTCCCGAACATGTTCGCGGTGCCTAAGAGGTTCCAGCCTCTTGCGAAGGGGTCAGAAAGAGTGCGAATGAGTTGTGGTCCCCCCGTCATGATCAACGATGCGTTATGAGCGAGCACATAGGCAACTCCTATCGGGATCAAGGACCACCCGAGCCTGCGGCCGAACTCCGAGACCCTCATCTGCTGGGCGGTCCAGCGGTGAGCCAACCAGACCGCCAGCATGAAAGCTGCGAAGAACGGTAGGGCGAACAGCAATAACGCGACCGAGTTCACTATCTTTTCGGGGATCGCTTCGAGACCCGAGCTCGCGATGAACGTTCCCCACCCGACGGTTTCTTTGATGTTGTCGAGGGTGGTCGATGCCAGCAGGATGAAGATCGACGCGTACAAGGCCAAGGGCATCGGTCGGTCCTCATCGAGTCCACCGAGTACGCCTCGGGCGTACACCCCGTCCTCGTCGACCCGCAACGGCGAGGTGCGCGATGCGAATCCGAAGAGTATCGAGAGGGGATCCGCCTCGGCACAGGATTCGCCGATGCCGGCTCGGAAGGTGAACACGTAAAGGGAATAGACCACCAGTGCGACGACGATCCAGAAGGAATCGAACCCGACCTCCGAGACCAGTTCGAACCAGAACAGCATGTACACGAGGAACGGCCCCACCCACCACGGGAGAGAGCGCTCCTCGGGCTCGACATCCTTGATCCGGTAGG
>JAXDJP010000211.1:0-3961 GCA_034665645.1 Actinomycetota bacterium
TCTTCATGGTGGCTCAGAGCCTCACCGGCTGGCGCGAGTACAACAACGATCAAAAGGATCACCATTCGAAGACGGTGACCTACGGGAACTACCTCACGACGGGACACTTCGGCGAGGCCATATTCGAGAACTGGGAGAGCGAGTTCCTCCAGATGGCCTCCTACATCTTGCTGACGGTGTGGCTTCGCCAGAGGGGCTCCTCTGAGTCCAAGAAGCTGACCGGCGAGGAAGAGGTCGACAAAGACCCGCGCGATTCGCGTAGGCGCAAAGATGTTCCGTGGCCCGTCCGTCGCGGTGGGATCTGGCTGCGTCTCTACGAACACTCACTGAGTTTGGCGTTCATCGTTCTGTTCCTAGCGGCTATCACCTTGCACGCAGTCGAAGGGACCCGTTCCTATAACGAGGAACAGAAGCAGCACGGGTCGCCACCGGTGTCCACCGGTTCCTACGTGACGACATCGCGTTTCTGGTTCGAGTCGTTCCAGAACTGGCAGAGCGAGTACCTCGCGGTGGGATTGATGGTCTATCTCTCCGTTTTCCTACGCGAGAAGGGTTCGCCGGAGTCCAAACCGGTGGACGCCCCCCACGCCGAAACGGGCTCTTAAGGATCGGCCGAGTGCGTCAGGCCGGGCCCGTTACGGCACCGTCCGAAGCGGAAGAAACGGTCGCAGCGTATTTCGCGAAGACGCCGGTCTGGTAGCGAGGAGGCGGCGCGACCCAGTCCGCGAGGCGTTTGTGGATCTCTTCATCGGTGACCACGATGCGCAGCTCGCGCCCATCGATGTCCACCTCGATCGTGTCCCCTTCGCGTACGGCTGCGATCGGCCCACCGCGCGCGGCCTCGGGCGCGACGTGGCCGACCATGAGTCCGTGAGTGGCTCCGCTGAAGCGTCCGTCGGTGAGTAGGGCGATCGACTCACCGAGGCCTTCGCCGGCGAGGGCCGCGGTCACGCCGAGCATCTCGCGCATCCCCGGCCCCCCGGCGGGCCCCTCGTACCTGATGACAACGACATCCCCCTCTTCGATCATGGAGTTCTTGACCGCCTCGAAGCACTGTTCCTCCGAATCGAAGACGCGGGCGGGGCCCCGGTGGAACTTCCGCTCGTGTCCGGCAAGTTTCACGACGCAGCCTTCGGGGGCGAGGTTGCCGCGCAGTATCGCGAGACCGCCGGTTTCCTTGAACGGCGCGGTCGCGGAGGCGACGACCTTTTGACCTTCGGTTTCCTCGGCCGAGGAGGCGATCTCGGCTAACGTCCGTCCGTCCACCGTGCCCGATCCCGGCTCGATGGCGTTGGCCGCGATCAACTCGCGCGCCAGCAGTGCGCTGCCGCCCGCGCGATGCATATCGGTCGCCACGTATAGGCCGCCGGGCTTGAGGCTCGCCAAGGTAGGTGTCGAGGACGAGATCCTGTCGAACTCGTCGATGGGGAGGTCGAAGCCCAACTCCCGAGCGATCGCCAACAGATGGAGGACCGCGTTTGTGGAACCTCCAGTAGCGGCGACTGAAGCGATCGCGTTGCGAAGTGCATCTTCTGTCACGATCTCCGACGGTTTGCGCCCTTCTTGTACGAGCCCGGCCGCGATCCGACCCGCCTGCTCCGCGGCGGCTTTCTTGGCGGGATCGGCGGCGGGGATGCTGCCGAGTCCGATCGGGCCGAGGCCCATGAAATCGATCGCGGTCGCCATCGTGTTCGCGGTGAACTGACCGCCGCACGCCCCTGCGCCGGGACAAGCGCTGCCTTCAAGGTCGTGGAGCTCCTCCGAGGTGATCTTCCCGACCGCGTGCTGTCCCACGGCTTCGAAAACGTCTTGGATCGTGACGTCTCGACCTCGGAATCTGCCGGGAGCCGTAGAGCCGCTGTAGAGGACGAGCCCGGGGATATCGAGGCGGCAGAGCGCCATCGCCGAACCGGGGATCGTCTTGTCGCACCCAACGAGGCAGACGAGACCGTCGAAACAATGCCCTCTGGCAACAAGTTCGATCGAATCGGCGATCACCTCTCGACTGACGAGGGACGCCCGCATCCCCTCCGTGCCCATCGTGACGCCGTCCGAGATCGAGATCGTGTTGAACTCCATCGGGGTCGCACCGGCGTCGCGGATCCCCTTTTTGACGTGCTGCGCCAGTTCGCGCTGGTTGTAGTTGCAGGGCATCGTCTCGATCCAGGTTGTCGAAACGCCGATGATCGGACGCGCAAGGTCCTCGTCGGTGAATCCGATGCCCTTCAGCATCGCTCGGGCGGGCGCCCTGTCCGGGCCATCGGTAAGAGCGGCGCTCCGTCGTTTAGCGGGATCGCTCTTCGTCGCGTATGGATCGTTCATCGAAAGATTCCTTTGTAGGGATTGACTTGGGAGAGGGCATCCGTATAATCCCTCAACACCACCTCGTCAATGTCGCCGGGGGTTCCCACCCGAGACAAAGGAAGCGGAACCTGTGCGACACAGCATTGCAGCAAACACGATGACGAGGGTCCTCCCGGATGGCGTGCAGGGCCGCGCGACGCGCGCCTCGCTCATCTTCCTCCTCGTACTCGTACTTATTACCTAGGCGCGCTTCGTCGTCGAAACATGACGACAAGAAGCGTGCCGACCTCCCACACCGGGGGGTTTTTTTTATTCCCGGGATTGGGCCACCGGCCCCCCAGATCAGGCAGCAAGGCAGCGAAGAAGGCAGTTCCAGCGAGAAGGAGGAGATCCATGAAGGTCGAGATCTACAACGGTTACTTCCTCGGCAGCGCCGAGTGGCGCGGCCCCCAAGAGGTTCACCTCGAGATGGAGGACCCCACCGCCAGGGAGTGGTTCCAGCGCTACTTCAGCCAAGAGGATTCGTTCCTCGAGGGTTCCGTCGACTGTCCCGAACTGTCGAGCGAGCGTCATGACGACACCGAGGAAACGTTCAGCCGTGCGCTGAACGGCCTCACGTGGCACAACTACCGCGCGTATGCCCCGGGGGAAGGTCCGGGCAAGACGAAAGAGGGCTCTCAAACGTGAGGCAGCTCAGGATCCAGGCGCGCAGAGGGCGGCCTAGATGAGTGTGACGGGGGCCCAGTCGCTCATCACGTCGCTCGAACACGCCGGCGTCGAGGTGATCTTCGGGATCCCGGGTGGAACGATCTTGCCCGCGTACGACCCGCTGATCGACTCTCCGATCAGGCACATCTTGATGCGGCACGAACAGGGCGCGGGCCACGCGGCCGAGGGATATGCGCACGCGACTCGCAAGGCCGGAGTTTGCATGGCGACATCCGGTCCGGGTGCGACGAACCTGGTGACACCGATCGCGGATGCATACATGGATTCCGTGCCACTCGTCGCCATCACGGGGCAGGTTCCGCGCGCAGCGATCGGCAACGATGCCTTCCAAGAGGCGGACATCGCCGGCATCACGATGCCGATCACGAAGCACAACTACAAGGTCATGGATCCGGAGGAGATCCCTTCGGTGATCGCCGAAGCGTTCCATATCGCCTGTACCGGACGCCCCGGCCCCGTTCTCGTTGACATCCCGAAGGATGTGCTGCAGGCCGACACCACGTTCGCATGGCCGTCCTCGATAGACCTGCCGGGTTATCGGCCGACGAACGTTCCCAATCCCAGGCAGATCAAAGCGGCCGCTGCGCTCATCTCTGCCGCGCGACGACCGGTGTTCTATGTGGGTGGCGGAGTGCTGAAGGCCAGTGCCGCTCACGAATTGATGGCCCTCGTCGAAAGTGTCGGCGCACCCGTCGTCACGACGTTGATGGCGCGTGGTGCGTTTCCCGACCTCCACCCGCTGTGTCTCGGGATGCCCGGCATGCACGGGAACTATGCGGCGGTCACCGCGATGCAGGAGGCCGATCTCCTTATCTGTCTCGGAGCTCGCTTCGACGACCGCGTGACGGGCAAACTCGACGGGTTCGCTCCTCACGCAAAGGTCATCCACGCCGACATCGACCCCGCGGAGATCGGAAAGAACCGCGCG
>JAXDJP010000212.1:0-8998 GCA_034665645.1 Actinomycetota bacterium
TTCCGATGAGCTTCACCGCGACGCCGTTCTCGCGTAGGACCTTTCCCCGCGCGTAGATGACTTTCTCGATCCCATCGGGCCGGACGATGCGTTGTTCCGCGTCTAAAGGCTCATCTCGTTCGATCGCCGCTTGAACGCGTTCGTGCGTGGAGTCGCGACCTTCCGGTGAGAACTGGCCGACGGAATCGTAGGTGGGCTCGAACTCGCCGGGCGTCAGCCCGTAGATGCGGTACATCTCGTCGGACCACACGAGGTGACCGCTGGCCAGATCCCATTCCCAGCTGCCGATCTTCGCGATCGCCTGGGCCTCAGCCAATTGTTCCCTCGACTCGCGCTCACGACCGAACAGCTCGGCGCGTCCCAGGGCGAGTTCGGCGAGGACGGCAAGGGTTTGGAGCATCTCGGTTTCTTCCCGGCCGAAGAACGGGGTGTAGGCGCTCGCCTGCACCGCCAGCGCTCCGGCCCGCATCGGAACGCTGAGAGTGGATCCGGTAGCCGGCGCCCCCTCGCCACTCGTGTGCAAGGTAGCTGCGAGCTCCTTCGCTTCCCGAGGTTCGAGCCCGTAGGAGCCCATCACCTGACCGTCGGAATCGATGAGCAAAGATCCGCGCCCCCCCACCAACTGGGACACGTGGGGCAGGAGGACCTCGGCGACCTCGGTCGGATTGACCGCCTCCATGAGACCCAGCTCTGCGTCCCGCAATTGCTTCTCCTCTTCCCGTCGCCATGCGAGTCGCACGATGCCCGGCGGGGCGAAGCCGAGGAGGAAAAGACCCGCACTCGTGAGGGCGAGGATCTGGACGACTACCTGCAGAACGGTGACGTCACCCGACGAGGGAGCGGACCCGGCGATGACCAACGCGATGGCGAGACCGATCGAGCCCAAGCTGAGCGTTCGCATCCGGCGGCGCGCCACGGTCGGCTGCCCCCGGCCCCCCCGCCACAGGCGCACCGCCACGGCTACCGACAGGAAGACCCACTGCGCCAGGAGAACGACGATGTACAGCTCGAAGAGGGCCGGTCGCGACGGATCGCCCTGTTGCGGGATCTTCGGCAGGGCCAAGGAGAAGGCGACCGTCACTCCGGTCAGGGCCACGGCCGCCCGGTTCATCCACTCCGGCGGGTAGTCGAACGAAGCCATGAACCGATATAGGAAATAGGGGAAGAGGACGAGGACGGCGAGCTCGACCTTCTGGACCCATTGGAGGAGCGTGCTCGACGTGTCCATGGGCAGGAAACGCCCGAACAGGACGACCGCTCCCAGCACTCCGAAAGTGGCGGCCAGCCACCCGGCCGCTTGCCCGCCCCTCCGCCGCCACTGCACGAAAGCAACGAGGGCGAGACCCACATACACGAAGAGTTGCAGCAGGTCTAACGCGTCATAGATCGTTTGCAAAACGTCTCCCAGGTTGGGCCGAATTGGACCACTCGGCCTCTGGAGGTTACTCCCCGCCGCCTGTGAGAGGGCGAAAATCCGCCTGCGATCAGCCTGCGATCAGCCTGCGATCAGCCTGCGATCAGCCGCCCGGCTCGGTCAGCCTCTTCTCTAGTTCGGCTATGTCATCGTCGAGTGAGTCCTCCGCCGTGCGGCGACGGTTCTTCTCGAAGTCCTTCATCCGCTTGGGGTAGCCGATCACCTGGGCGTCGTACACGGGGATGGAGAGCCGCTCGCAGAACGCCGCGGCGTCGCCCGGCTCCCTGACCGGAGCTCGTAGATGATCCCCGTCCCGGTCGACGAGGAGCAGGGTCGTGGGGCTCGTCGACGTCTTCGGCTCGATGAATCCCTCGAGGCCGCGTCGCGACGCGGCCCATGCCTCGAGTTCCCCGAGGGCCGGGTTGCCCTTCTTGGAGAAGAAACCCCTGATGCGATCGCCGAACGAGCCCACGAACTAGCCCTTGCGGGACTTCACCTCTTCTATGAGCTGGGGAAGGATCTTGAGGGCGTCGCCCACGATGCCGAGATCGGCGAGTTGGAAGATCGGCGCCTCTTCGTCCTTGTTGATGGCGATGATCCGCTTCGCTCCCTTCATTCCGACGACGTGTTGCGTTGCGCCGCTCACGCCGAACGCGATGTAGATGCTCGGCTTCACGGTTTTACCCGTCTGGCCGATCTGGTAAGCGTACGGAACCCATCCGGCGTCGACAACAGCGCGCGTCGCTCCGACGGCGGTGTTTCCGAGGGCGGCGGCGAGCTGGTCGAGCAGGTCGAAGTTCGACGGATCCTGAAGGCCGCGGCCCCCAGAGATGACGACCGGAGCCTCTTCGAGCTTGGGACCCGAAGCTTGCTCTTCATGACGCTCCACGCGTTTTACCTTCTTCGCGTCCTCGGGGATGTCCACCTCAACGGGTACGACCGTCGCCTCGCCGCCGTTGGGTTCGGCACCGAACGACTTGGGCCGCACGAGGATGAGTTTCGTCGCGCCCTCTAGTGCTACATCGACCACGAGAGAGCCTCCGAAGATCGCCGTTTTCGCGACGTCGACCGAATCCAACGCCATCACGTTGCTCATGAGCGTTGCCCCGATGCGCGCCGACAAGCGGCCCGCGATGTCTCGTGAGTCGTAGTTCGTTGCGAACATGATGACGTCGGGAGCGTTCTCACCGATCAACTCGGCAAGGGCGTGGACGTGAGGTTGAGCGACGTAGTCCGCGTAGACCTGGTCGTCGCTCGCGTAAACGATCTCGGCTCCGTGCTCACCCAGAGCGGTGGCCGCTTCGGTCGCACCCGGTCCGAGCGCAACCGCCTCGACATCCCCTAGATCCCGGGCCTTCGTAACGAGTTCGAGCGCGGTCGGGTCGAGCTTGCCGTTGTCTACTTCCGCGTAAACCCAGATGGTCGCCATCTACAGCACCTTCGCTTCCTGCAGGAAATCTGCGATCTTCTGCGCCGCCGTTCCGTCATCCGTGATGACCTCGCCGGCCTTGCGCTCCTCGGCGGGGGCTTGCTGCGCCACCTTTTGTTTCACCGCGACCGCATCGCCGCTGAGGCCCAGATCGGCCAGGCTCATCTCCTCAACCGGCTTCTTCTTGGCGGCCATGATCCCCTTGAACGACGCGTAACGCGGCTCGTTCACACCCGCCGTCAGCGTGACGAGGGCCGGGAGGGGCGACTCGACAACTTGGTAACCGTCCGCGGTCTGACGGTTGATCTTGAGGGTTCCGTCGCCGACCTCGACCGTCTTGGCGAACGTGACCTGGGGAAGGCCCAGGAACTCGGCGAGGCTCGCCGGCATCGTTCCGGTGTATCCATCGGTCGACTCCACTCCCGCGATCACGAGGTCGTACTCGCCTTTCTTGATGGCGGCCGCGAGCACCGTCGCCGTGACGAGAGCGTCGGCTCCGGCGAGTGCGTCGTCCGTGATGAGCACGCCTTTGTCGGCCCCCATCGAGAGACCCCTGCGGATCGCCTCCATAGCGGTCGCAGGCCCCATCGAGATGAGCGTGACCTCGCCTCCGTGGGCCTCTTTGAGCTGCAGTCCGGCCTCGACGCCGACCTCATCGCCGGGGTCGAGGACCCCTTGAACGCCCTCTCTTTTTAGGCGGTCGCCGTCCATCTCCCCGGGGAGGTTGGGATCGGGGATGTGCTTCACACACACCGCGATATTCAAGGTTGCCCTCCTAGATCGTGAGTTTCCTGGAGTTTAACTTGTGCTTGCTAGAGCAAGCGCGCCTGGGTGCGACGCAGAGCTAGGCGAGATAGTAGGGCACGACCGGCTTCCTCAGCGGCCCGTGAAGCGTGCCTTGCCGGGCCCTTCTTCGACGAACGACTTCATCCCGATCTTCTGGTCCTCCGACGCGAACAATCCGGCGAAGGCCTGACGCTCCACGAGGAGCCCGGTCGCCATGTCGAGGCCGAGGCCGTTCTGGATCGCGTCCTTCGCAGACTGCAACGCGACCGTCGGTCCCTTGGCGAAGCGAGCTGCGAGCTCCAGTGCTCGCTCGTAGACCTTTTCTTTCGGGACGACTTCGTTGACGAGCCCGATCGCGAGAGCTTCCGCCGCGGGGACGAAGCGGCCGGAATAGATGATGTCCTTGGCGCGCCCGATGCCGACGAGGCGCGGGAGCCGCTGCGTTCCGCCGGCCCCCGGGATCACGCCGAGCAAGATCTCCGGCTGCCCAAATTGAGAGTCTTCGGCGCACACTCGTAAGTCGCACGCCATCGCAAGTTCGCACCCGCCACCGAGGGCGTAGCCCGTGACCGCGGCGATCGTTATCTTCGGAAGTTGCTCGAGGCGCGTGAACACATCTTGGAAACGGCCGATGTAGCGATACATCGTCACCGCGTCACGCTCCTGCATCTCCTTGATGTCGGCCCCTGCGGCGAACACGCGCTCGCCGCCGTACACGACCACGGCTTTGACCGAGTCGTCGTCCCGCGCCTGAAAGACGGCCTCTTCGATCTCGCGTGACACCTGTTCGTTAAGGGCATTAACTTTCGGGCGGTCGAGTCGGATGGTGCCGACGCCGTCCTCGTTGACCTCAAGGTTCACGAACTCGCCCACCGGGCTCCTCCTCTGTCGTTTTGGCACCAGGCTACGATGGCTCGGACATGGCTTCCGATTTCGAGCGCCGGTTGAAAGACGTTTTGGACGCTCACGACCCCAGCAGGATCACGGTTCCGGGGGCGCGCGCCGCGGCCGTCTTGATCCCGATGATCGCCGGCGACGACCCAGAGATGATCTTCACGGTGCGCACCGACACCGTCCGGAGCCACAAGGGCCAGATCTCGTTCCCGGGGGGCTCGATCGATCCGGGCGACGCTTCCTCGGCGGACGCAGCGCTCCGGGAAACGCACGAGGAGATCGGCCTGGCGCCGGACAAGGTCCGCCTCCTCGGCGAGATGGACTCCTTCCCCACCTTCGTGAGCGGCTACGTCGTGACGCCATTCGTCGGGTGGCTCGATGAGGAACCGGAGTTGACGCCGAACCCGGCCGAGGTCGCCGAGATACTCAAGGTGCCCGTGTCGTCGCTCACCGATGAGATCCGCTCCGACCCCGGATTCCAGCTCGGCGACCGCACCTATCCGACCGAGGCATGGATCTGGAACGACCACGTGATCTGGGGCGTCACCGCCTACATCATCCGCAGCTTCCTCACGAAGCTGAGTCAAGCCGGACTGGCCCCGGCTCCGGGAGACAGCCCCTGGCTCCTGCCGTCGACCCCGTAACCTTCTTATATGGGGACCCTGTCTTATGTGAGAACGCAGCTGATGCTCGCCGCGAGCGCCACGCCGACCCCGCTTCCGACGCCGACGTCGTCGTCCGGCTCCGGCTTAAACGGCATCGAGACCGCACTCGTCATCCTCGCCATGCTCTGTGCTTTGCTCGCTGCGATAGTCGGTTACCGGATCATCCGGGGGGGCCGCGGGCTCTAGAAAGGTGCCCTGACCTGGGCTTTTGGCTTGACAGGGAGGGCCGGGGTTGGGTACTATCGAACATACGTTCGAAAGGGAGGGCTGACGGATGGAGGTCCTGCCATGCCCCCCGGAACCGCTATCGCGATACCCGAGCCCCCCGCGTCGCTCGATGTCAAACGGTGCGCCAAGCTGGAGCGGGAGATCACCGAGCTCGCCGCCCATATCCACGCCGCCACCTGCCGCTGGCTCCTGCTGCTCGCCGAGTTCATCGAGGCCGGCGGCTGGGCCGTCGACGGCGTCAGGTCCCCCGCTCACTGGCTCGAGTGGAAGTGCGCGTTGGCCCCTCGCTCGGCGCGCGACCGAGTCCAGGTAGCGCTCGCGCTAAAGGACTTGCCCGAAACAACGGCCGCCTTCTCGGAGGGCCGGCTGAGCTTCTCGCAGGTCCGAGCTATCGCCCGCGTTGCAACGCCCGAGGACGAAGCCCACTTCGTTGAGATCGCTCGTTTCTCGACGGCTGGGCAATTGGAGCGCGTCATCGCCACCTACCGCGGGTTCAAGAGAAACCAGGAGCTTGAACAGGCGAACCGTCGCCACGAGGATCGCAAGCTCGAGTGGGACCACGACGAGTACGGAGCCATGGTGATCACGGCGCGCCTATCACCCGAAGACGGGTTGAAAGTCATCACCGCTCTGGGAGATGCGGCCCGGGACCTTCCCACCGAGGAACCTGACGACGGGAACGGCGTCGGGGAGCCGCTCGGGAATGGCGCTGACGAGGAAAACGGCACCGCGGTGCCGCCCAAGCGCCGGACTTCGCGCCGTCCACTGCGACCAGGACCGGAAGCCGCCGATGCTTTGGTTCTCATGGCGGAGCGTTCGCAGGCTGCGGCACCGCGGTGCCGCTCGGGGGCCGACCGCACGCTTGTCACCTTGCATGTAGATGTAGACGCGCTCGTGAACGACCTAGGCGACAGGTGCGACCTGGATGACGTGGTCGGCATCCCGCCGGAAACGGCCCGGAGACTGGCATGCGATTGCAGCGTGATCGAGATCTTGGAGAAGGACGGCGTTCCGCTCGACGTGGGGCGCAAAACGAGGAAGATCTCGACGCCTATGCGGCGTGCGTTGGAGGCGAGGGACAAGACATGCGTCTACCCCGGCTGCAGCCATCGCCACTACGTCGACGGGCATCACATCCGGTTCTGGACGAGGGACCAGGGAGAGACGAAGCTCGAAAATCTCGCTCTCCTCTGCTGGCATCACCATCGCAAGGTGCACGAAGGCGGTTTCTCGATGATCAAGGACGGCGATCGCTTCTTGTTCTTTCGTCCCGATGGATCGATGGTTCCCGAGGTCAGCGGCATGGCTGCCGCACGTGGACCCAACCTCGAACGACGCAACGTAGACGTTGGCCTGGCGATCGACGCCGAGACATGCGCGAACGAGTGGGATGGCAAACCCGTGAACATCGATTATGTCGCCGACAGCATCCTCGACGTCCAGGCTGAGGTCGCTAGACGGGTTGCGAGTTAGGCGAGGGCGTAAGGCGGCGCGAGGGCCTCGGACACTTTCCCGTCGTCGTCGAAGATCAGGAAGCGATCGAGCATGCGCATGAACCACCTGTCGTGCGTCACCGCGATCACCGTTCCTTCGTAGCGCTCGAGTCCGTCTTCCAATGCTTCCGCGGAATCGATGTCGAGGTTGTCCGTCGGTTCGTCGAGGAGCAGCATCGTCGGGCTCTCGAGTTCCATCAGGAGGATCTGGAACCGCGCCTGCTGCCCCCCCGAGCAAACGCGGAAGGGATTGTGCGCGGCCTCCCGCAATTCGTAGTGCTTGAGCTTGCCCATCGCCGACCCCAGGTCGTAGCCTCTGGCGCGAACGATCTCGACCAGGGTTAGGTCGTTCAACTCGGGATGATCGTGGAGCTGCGAGAACAGGCTCGGCTCGACCCGTGCCCCGAGCCGCCACTCTCCCTCGTAGGCGATGTCTTCTCCCGCGAGCAACTTCAGGAAGTGGCTCTTCCCTGTTCCATTCGGGCCGATGACTCCGACGCGCTCCCCGAAGTAGATCTCGCTGTCGAAAGGGTCGACCAGTCCGGCGATCGAGAGGCCCTGGATCCGCAGAGCGATCTTGCCGGTGCGACCGCCACGGAGGCGCATCTTGACGTCTTGTTCCTCCGCACGTTTCCTCGGTGCGTTCGTGACCTCGAAGCGGGCGAGCTTGTGCTCCGCGTTACGGGCCTTGGTGGCGAACTTGTCGTTCAACGCGGCGCGCCGCTTGAACTCTCGGATCTGTTCGACGATCCGTGCGTGCTCCTCCGAGTAACGGCGCTGCTCCTCCTCGATCTTCTCTAGCCGCTCTTGCCTCGCCTCGAGGTACGTGGCGAAAGAGGCCGGATGCGTCCACGCGGAACCCGCTTCGATCGTCACTACCCGCGTCGAGGTTCTGGTGAGGAGCGCACGATCGTGGCTCACGTACAGGATCGTCTTGAGTGAAGCGTTCAGCGTTTTCTCGAGCCATTGCTTGCCCTCGATGTCGAGGAAGTTGTCGGGCTCGTCGAGGAGCAGGAGGTCGTTGTCGGAGCGGAACAGCGCCTCCAGCGCGAGTCGCTTCTGCTCTCCGCCGGAGAGCGTGGCCAGCGGTCGCGTGCCCGCGTCGTCCATCCCTAACCCCAACGCAACGGACGTGCAGGTGTCCCAGAGGACCTCGGCGTCGTAACCACCCACCTCGCCCCACCGAGCCAGCGCGTCGGCGTACCGCATCTGCGCCGTGTGTCCGTGAGCTCCTTGGACGGCGCGCTCCGTCCTGCGCAGGGTCTCGTAAGCGTCCCGAACGGCAGGAGTGGATAGCCGCAACAAGAGATCGGTGACCGTGGCACCTTCGCCCAAAGCGCCCACGAACTGAGGCATGTAGCCCAGGCGGCCGTCGACTTGAAGCTGCCCCGACTGCACCGGCTCCTCCCCTGCTATCACCCGCAGCATCGTGCTCTTGCCGGTCCCGTTCGCTCCGACCAGGGCAACGCGCTGTCCGGTCGGCACGCGGAACGACAGGTCCTCGAGTAGGACCCTGCCCGAGGGCAGAACGAAACGGATGTTCGCAACTTCGATGTACGCCATTGGATTGTCGAGACCGAGTGTCTAGGTCTAGCTAGAACATCGGGGGCTCGGTGTAGACGCCCCAGACTCCCTTCAGGGTCTCGACCATCTCGCCCAAAGTGACGTAAGCCTTGGCTGCCTCGACGAGAACCGGGATGGCGTTCTGCTTCTCGTCGCTTGCCATCGCCTTGAGAGCCTCGATAGCGTCCTCGGCCCTGCGGGCGTCACGGTTCGCACGCACCTCGGCCACGGACTTCTTCTGCTTCTCTTCGATATCCATGTCGATGATGAGGACGTCGGGCGCCTGCTGTACCGAGCGCGTGAACCGGTTGACACCGACGATCACCTTCTTGCCCTCTTCGAGAAGCTTCTGGTAGCGGAAGGCCGCGTCGGCGATCTCCTTCTGGAAGTAACCCTCCTCGATCCCCGCAAGCATTCCGTCGAGGATCGAGCCGTTCCCCAGCTCGTCGATCTTTGCGAAGTAAGCCTCGGCCTCGGCTTCGATCTTGTCGGTCAGCTCCTCGAGGAAGTAAGAACCCCCGAGCGG
>JAXDJP010000213.1:0-2756 GCA_034665645.1 Actinomycetota bacterium
GGCCCGGGCGAGCGTCTCGTCGAGATGGAGTTGAAGACGAAGCGGCAGCCATATCAAGGTTGGAACCGGTACCGGCCGGACCTCCCCGAGCGCGACCTGTTCATCCTCGACGAGCTCGCGCTGCGACGGATCGTCGATGCGGGGCGTTACGCGTTCTTGTTGGTCAACGACATGCCGGGACGTCGTTGGTGTTTGTGGTCGACCGCGGATCTCGTGCTGACCTCCAAAGCTCGCGTCGCGCGTTCGCTCGCTCGCGAAACTGATGTGGTGAAGGGCAAGTTGCTGATCAGCCTGGTCGAGCACGCGACCGTTTGCGAGACGCTCGCGGAAGCGATCGAGACGCTCATCTCATCGGTGCACAACGTCGACCGCGCATGGGATGACGTCGCGCCGTGGCCGAGCGGGAACAAGCCGGCGCTGGGAGCTTAAGAAGACTCGGACTCTTCGAACACCGGCGCGACCTTTATCTCGAGCGCTGCCTTCTCGAGGTCGAGTCGCGCTTCGGACCAGACGGGCTCGTCGGGATAGGCGTCGACGGCTTCACCCGTCGCATCGATCCAGCTGAAAACCGCGTCCGCCCAGCGCTCTTCGAGAAGGGCCTCGCGGATCTTCTCGAGGAGACCCGGCCGTCCGCTCAACTCTTGCGGACGGGTTTGCGCAACGACCTCGAGCGCGAGAACGCGGCTTAGAACCTCGGGTGTTTCGGCAAGGAAGATCTGAGGTGGGTCGCTGCGGACCACGCCGACCGCGACGCGTCCCGGCCACCCCGGTGGAGAAGCCTCAGGCATCCGCCGCCGGGTCCACGCTTGCGGGGTCCTCGCCCTCCGCGTAGGAGCGCAGGCGCTTGAGATCGGCCTCCTGCAAGAGCTCGATCACATCGGCGATCGGCCGGTTCTTGCCGCGCACGACCGAGAGGGCTGCATCGCCGGCGCTGCCCGATGGCGGGCCGTGGGTGGTGAGGAGGACCAACGGAACCTTGGGATGAACGCCTTGCAGGACCGCGGCCTTACCGACCGCCTTCCACAGCGTGTCGGTCCGGCGAAGTCCCGGCCGCGTGCTGGTGAACCCGCCGGAGACGTCGAAGAACCAGCGACGACCCTTCAGATCGCGCGCCTCGAAGTTGACCTCGACGCCTTGCGGGAACCTGACGTCGGACTGGATCTCGAGGAACCCACACTCCTGCAACACCAGTCCGGCGAGCTCCTTGGCGGCGCGGCCCTCGCGCACTGCGCGCGCTTGGAAATCCTCGCCCTCGGGTGCGAGGTGCGGAGCCGGCGTGATGGTCACCTTCAGCGGCTCGGCCTTCCGACGCCTAACGGCCGCGAGCCTCTCGACTTCCTTGGCCACGCGCTCCTGCGCGGCCGCCACGTATTTCGGGTCGGTGTCGTAACCGGCGTAGTGACGCTCGGTACGAACCGAGGCCACCGCGGTCGTTCCGGACCCGATGAAAGGATCGAGCACGAGGTCACCGCGGTAGGTGTAGAGGTGGATCAATCGCTCGGGCAGCTCGACGGGGAAGGGAGCCGGGTGCCCGACGCGGTACGCGCTCTCGGGCTGGATCTCCCACACGTCGGTTGTCGCCTCCATGAACTCGTCACGGAAGATCGATCCCTCGAAGGGAAGGTCCTTGTCTTTGCGCTCGCGCTGCGTGAGTGCGCGATCGAAACGCCCCTTGCTGGCGACGATGATCCGCTCGGTGAGGTCGCGGAGCACGGGGTTGGCCGGCCTCTGGAACGAGCCCCAGGCGCAGGAACCCCCGGCCCCCCTGGCCTTCTGCCAGATCACTTCGCCGCGAAGCAAGAGGCGCAGACGGTTCTGCAGGATGTGGATCACGTCTGCGGACAGCGAGCGGTACGGACGACGCCCGAGGTTCGCCACGTTCACCGCTATCCGGCCCCCCGGCTCGAGCTTGCGAACGCATTCCGCGAACACGTCCTCCAGCATCGAGAGATATTCGACGTAGGTCGCGGGGATGTGGCCTTCGCCGAGGGCCTGCTCGTAAGCCTTTCCCGAGAAGTAGGGCGGCGAGGTGACGACCAGCGCGACCGAATCGTCCTGCAACTGCGTCATCGAGCGGGCGTCGTGGCAGAAGATCTCGTCGACCTGCTTGTGCGTGTCGACATCGCTGGACGACGAGACCTCGGGGGGCGAGAAGCGCTCGTAGAAATCGGTCGAGTCGTGGTTCTCGCGCCGGCCCACGCCGAAAGCGGAGGTCGACGTCGGCCGTCTCTTCTTCTGCGTCCCCTCTGATTCGGTGTTCGGCAAGTGGGTCTCCTGCTTCGGGGGAGGTCTCGTCAGCCTAGAGGTCGGGTGCGACGAACTGAGTATCAGTCTACGCGGAGGCGCCCTCTCAGGCGGTTCCATCCGGCAAGAAGGTACGCTCGCGCCATGACTTTGGGGTCACTCGACGGGGAAAACATCTCGGTCATCACGCTGAACCGGCCCGAGGTGTACAACGCTCTCGACGACGAGTCCGGGTTCGCTTTGCTCCAGACCTTCGGCGCCGCCTCGGAGGACGATTCCGTTCGGTGCATCGTCATCACGGGAGCCGGAAAGGCCTTCTGTTCGGGCGAGGACCTGGGCGCACTCGCGGACGGTTACAGGAGTGGCGAGGCACCGGACCTCGGGCGCACGGTCGAGGACCGGTACAACCCTTTGATCCGCGCGATACGCAATGCGCCCAAACCCGTGGTCGCGGCCGTCAACGGAGTCGCCGCCGGGGCCGGCGCGAGCATCGCTCTCGCGTGCGACTTCCG
>JAXDJP010000214.1:0-4341 GCA_034665645.1 Actinomycetota bacterium
CACGTCGACTCCTCGTGTGAAGTCCGCGACGTATACGAAACCGTCATGCCAGTACGCGGCCCATGTGTTCGCGTCGTCGGGGCGGAAGTAACCGATCTGCTCGATGTGCCTGGGGTCGCTCGCGTCGATGAAGCGCGTTCCCTGTCCGTAGAACGCGTACGCCAGCACTCCGTCGCCGCGATCGGTGAAGTAATGCGCAGAGTCGCACCCAGACGCGCCTTTGGCTCCCTCCGGCGTCCACGTGTCGAGGACCTTCATGCGGAAGTGCGTCTTGTTCGTATCGACGAAGCCCTCACCGTTGTGCGAGCCGCGCAGGTCGTAGGTGGCGAAGCGGCCGGACGTCTTGCAGTCGGTGACGGTGTTCTCTTCGGTGCCGAACAAGACCTCGTTCTTGACACCATCGACCCTCACGGAGGGATTGCGCCACGAGTTGTGCATGAAGCGAGAAGGAGTTGCACTCGTTGGAGTGCCACCGCCGGCGTACGGCACGGGCTTGCATCCGGTGGCGACCTGCATCTTCCCGGTGGCCGGGTTGCGGTGCTTGCCTTGTGTCCAATAACCCCTGACGCCACCTGCCCCGGAAACCCACGCAACGCCGTTCGCATCGACCTGCACGTCGTGCACGTAGTCGGTCTTGCCGTCGTTGCGTTTCGTGTCGATCGGCTCGGGACACTCGATCGGGTTCATGGGGTCGCTCACGTCGTTGGCGAAGATCGGGCGACCGCCCCAATCGGCGGGTTGCGTAGAGGTCGATGCGACCGGGCCCGCCGTCCAGATGAACTTGCAGTCGTTGATACACGTCGTCGTGTGGCCAGCGGGGACGGGGAACACGTTCACCGGCGTGATCGCCGACGGGTCCGATACGTCGATGATGTGGACCGCGCCGTACGGGAAGACGCTGCCGGGGGTGGCGGGGCTCGTGAACCCTCGTGGGTCGCGGCTGACGTAGATCAGTTGGCGCTTGACGTCGACCGTCATGTCCTCGTTCTCCCAGATGTACATCGGAAGAGCGCTGAGCAACTTCGGCGTTGCAGGGTCGGACACGTCGTAGCTGTAAACGCCATGCACGGTCGATACGAACATCGAGTCTTTGATGAAAGCGATCGAGATCGCGGCGCGCAGTTCGGGGACGTTCGTGACGAATTCGACGTTCGAGCTGATGTCGCCCGGAGGGGGCTCGGCCGCGGACGCGGTGCCGGCGTTCGGCATCCCCAACATGAGTGGGATCGAGACGAACGCCACCAGGATCTTGAATCTCACCGCGCGAACCTCCTAGCAAGAAGTAGCTGCTGAGGGATGGTTCGCCGTGCGGGGGCTCGGCTCCTCCCCCCGGAGGGGGAGGAGGAAGCCTAGGAACTACGGTCTAAAAGATCAGACCGCCGGAGGCGGTGCCTCGGGCATGGCGGGGCTGGGGGTCGTGGCGGTATCGCCCCCGCTGTAATGCATCCAAGCCCCGAAGGCCATGAGAGCGGCCAACAAGGTTCCGATGAAGAGGCCGATCCCGCGGCTGATCTCGACGGAGATCAGCCCGAGTGAGCCACTCCCGCTCTCATCGGGCCCGATGAGGAGAGTCAGCAACAGGAAGAGGAAGGTTGCCCCACCCAGGCCGAGATATAGCTGGCCGTAGGGGAGCGACATGTCCACTCCGGCCGCTCTGGCCACTACTACCGCCACCGCGATCAGGGCCAGGATCAGAGCCAGCTTCATGAGGAAGCCGTACCCGTTCCACGCACTGAACTTGGTCGTGGCATCGCCCAGTCCGGCGCCTTTCACCTCGACCTTTGCCCAGATCCCCGCGAACGACAAGAGGAACAGCAACGCAGCGGAAATGCCGAGCGTCTTCTCGCCCGTCGAGAGTCGGTTCAGATCCATGGATCCCCCTTCTGTGGATGAGCGGCCTCCCGCGAGACCATGATGCGAAAACTATAGAGACGCCCTCACCTCTCGGCTAGGACTTACGAGGACAATCTGGAGTTACCGGCCCGTAGCCCTATCTCCGATCGCCTACTTGGTGCATCCGGTTTAGGGGCTTTTCCCCAGCGAAATGCGCTTTCTCTCTGCGCTGGTGAGCAGGGACGCGGGGTTCCGACACCGAACTCTGGGTCAGCGACCTCCAAGGAGAAGATCAGATGACCCGCACTGCCCACCTTCGAAGCAAGCTCCGGACGGCAATGGCAGCCGTCTTATTCCTCGGCCTCGTCGCCGTTGCCACGGGTTTGACCCCGGCCCCCGCGAGAGCCCAAGTTCCGAGCGACCCCGGGGCTTCGCGCGAGACCGAGCCCGTCGTTCTGACCGGAGATCGTTTCCCCGAGTGGGCGACGCTCGGCGATGTCGCGCTGGAAGGCCCTACGGCGAAGGGCGCTCTGTGCGAGGGGGGTGGACACTCCGATCCCGGTGAGGAGCCCTGCACGCACAATACGTACGAGGACCCCGACTTCCAGAGCAGTGACTATCTCGATAAGGAGGGCGTGGCGACCGATCGGCTTCTCGGGTATCACTGGAACGCGGAGCTCGGCGGCTTCGAGCAGATCCCGTTCCAGGTCGACGAGATGTTCGTTCGCTATCTCTCCAACAACAACTCGGGCTTCGCGTTTTACTCCGAGACCGATCAACACACCTCCTACGCGTTCGATCGCGAAGGATTCCGCTGGACCGCAGATCGAAGGAACGACCCCGAGCAAGCGGGCAATCCCCTCGCTCCGTGTCTCGCGAAGCCGGCGAGTGAGGTCGCCGCCGACCCCGTCAAAGGTCTCGACACCGACGATGAACTCGTCTTCATGGACCGGGACGCAAGCGCGCAGGCCCCCGCCGATGCACCGTTGCCGGTAGGCGTGCAGGATTCGTACGAGGTCGCCGTCGCCGATCCGACGCATCCAGGTGAGGTCAAGTACGCGTACGTCATGTTGGCCGGACCCGATGGCCCGGCCGCGGCATTCGACGCAACCAATGGCTACGTCCGGTACCAGCGCGACGATCCCGAGGACGGCAACCTCTTCCTCTACTCGCAGTCTTCTTATGGTGGGTACGGCGCGGCACCGAAGGGGCCCGTGTACAACCCCGAAACCGGAGAGTGCGGCCTCTACGACAGAGACCACAACCCGGCAACGCCGCCGGAGGAAGTGCAGCGCCGTCCCAGTGATGCCGCAACCATCTCGACGCCGCGCTATCGATTCCGTTACGAGGGTCGTTGGCTGATGACGAGTCTCGAGGTGTCGAACGACGCGATCGGCGATTGGAGCTACGGCCCCGACATCGTCGACCAATGGAAGGCGCGGGCGTTCCAGCAGCGGCCCTCGGGTCAGACGCCGTGCTGCGGTTATGAGGAAGAGGTCAACAACTGGGGCGGGTCTTCAATCCTGATGGGGGAGCGGTCCGGGCCTGTGCGCACGATCCGCGAGACCTGGGGTGCCGACTCCGGTACGAACGTCGTGCGCCGCGAGATCTTCTATCGCGACGAGATCCGCCTGGGTTCTTTCTTACGGGTCCATGTGATCCCGCCGCTCGACGGGATCTACGCGCAATGGGACTACAACGCGGGCAGAGTTTCGACCTACTACAACCCATTCAACTCGGACGGCGTCGCGATAGATGGCCAGAACGATGAGGTTTTCGGTAACTCGCGTGTTCACGTCGGGCCCGATGGCGTCGGCTACGACGGGGACGACGATGTTTCCGACGCGCTCGACGACGTGACGGGCGAGGACCAGCAAGGGACCGGCGCGACCAACGAACCTTCGTGCGAACCGATCGGACCACACTCGGCGGTCTGGGACTCTCTGCCCGAGCAATTCAGGAACGAGGTCGAGGACAACTGCATCTACAACGACATCGACAGTCCCGACCCAACTTTCTCCGGCGTCGTCGCCGGTCTTAACTGGGAAGAGGTCGCGGGACCGAATGGAAGCCTCGTGTATCGCACCGCCGTTAAGCAGTTCACGCCCGGCGGTGCTCAGGGGATCATCGCCGCGCCTTACTACCGTGATGACTCGTGCTTCGACGACGGAACGGGCTCGAACCCCGGCCCCCACTTGAACGGACGAAACGCGGATACCGGAGCCACCGCAACGTATGCGGGCCAGCCGCGCGAGTGCTGGGGGCCGGAAAACGGCGCGGTCGACGGCGACCCGCGCTTCTGGCAGGGATCGATCGGGACGCACGGCGTACACATCCTCCTCATCGCGGACTCCGACAACGCGCACAGCACGGTCCCGGTCACCGAGATCGATACAGAACAACGCATGGTCGTTCTGCCCGGCCAACAGGGGAACGTCGGTGAAACGTACGGGCGCGCTCCCGAGAAGCCGCTGGTGGTCACGTCCGTCCCCGAGTCGCGCACCGCTG
>JAXDJP010000215.1:0-2863 GCA_034665645.1 Actinomycetota bacterium
CGACATCCGACGCTGTCGAGATGGTCCAAAGCGCGATGAAACGTTCGGAGATCGCGCGAGCGATCAACAAGATGTGGCCGGCGCAAGGGGCCGCCGCGCTCGTTCGTCGCGTATTAACGAGTCCGTCTGCCTTGAAGGTGGCGTCTGAAGGTGTGTTGGAGGCGGATGAACGCCGCGGTCTCCAGGCTCACTCGGCGCGGGAATTGAAGCAACGGGGTTGGTCGAAAGAAGATCTCGTACTGATCGATGAAGCGGACTTCCTGATCAACGGAACGACGAGGATGTTCGGTCACACGATCGTTGATGAGGCTCAGGACCTTTCCGCGATGGAGTTCCGGATGATCTACCGCCGGACGCGCGGCAGGTCGATCACCATCCTCGGCGATCTCGCTCAAGCGACAAGTCCGTCCGCGCAATCTCGATGGCAAGACGTGCTCGTACACATGGGTCGACCCGAGGGGGCCGAGATATTGGAACTATCTCTCGGCTACCGGGTGCCCGCTCCGCTTCTCGAGTTCGCCAACAGGTTGCTGCCCGAAGCTGCTCCGGACGTCACACCTGCCCGCTCCGTGAGGGAGTCCGGAACGGGCCCTCGCATCGTGAGGAGCACCGACGGTTTCCTCCTCCAGGACGCGCTCGATGAGACGCGCGAACTGGCCGGGGTGTGGCAAACGGTGGGCGTCATCTGCCCGGAGGCCCTGATCGGCGCGCTCGTCACGAGCATGTCCGCGACCGACATCCGATTCGGCACGCTTGCGCATGGGGGGCTGGACGAGCCGGTGACTCTGTTGCCCCCGGTGGCGGCGAAGGGCCTGGAGTTCGACGCCGTGCTCGTGGTCGAACCCGCTGAGATCAGCGCCGAGGCGCAGGGGGCCAGACGCCTCTATGTCTCGCTAACTCGGGCGGTTCAGCAGCTGACGATCGTCCACGAGATGGAGCTTCCGAGGGCGTTGCGCGCGGAGGTCGTTCACTCACCCTGAGTCCTTGAGAAGGCGCTCCAACCTCCGGCGGCAACCGGGCGCGGCGCCCACCCGTCTTATCGGTGGAGCTAAAACTCAACTATCGGAGAGGCTGGAGTAGCGTCATGCGTCAGATGTTGCGCGTTCGTGTCGTCGTTCTCGTCGCCCTCCCGATGTTGCTCGCGAGTGCCTGCGAGGCAGGAAAAACGCAGACATCGACCGAGAAAGTCGCGTCCGTGACCACCACCACGCCGGCGAAGGTGCGCCCCAGCCCCTCTCCCACTCCGGAGAAGAAGAAGCCTCTCAACCGTTGGGTGACGCTCCGCCCCAAATGGTTGGGCACCCGAGTCCTGCCAAAGAGGCCCGACGGCTTCGGCGAGGTACAGCCCACACCTCCGATCTTCCGCAACCGGCGGCTCCCGACTGTCGATCTCCTGCCGCCACCGAAGAAGGACGTCTTCACGGCTCGTATCGGTCCCGTTCCACAAGACGTTGTCGAACGATCGTCATGGCGTCCCAAATGCCCCGTCACGTTGGATCAACTCTCTTACGTCACGATGACTTTCTGGGGCTTCGATCACCTTTCGCACACGGGCGAGATGATCGTCAACGCATCGGTGGCAGAGGACGTCGTGGGCGTATTCCGCAAGTTGTACGAAGCCCACTTCCCGATCGAAGAGATGCGCGTGGGGACGTTGAGGGAGCAGCGAGCTCCCCCCACTGGTGACACCGACGACACCTCGTCTTTCGAGTGCAGGCCGGTCACGTTGGGGAACTCGTGGTCCGAGCATTCGTATGGGCTTGCGATCGACATCAACCCCTTCCACAACCCTTACGTCCGAGGAGATCTGGTGGCCCCGGAGCTAGCCCCGGCTTACGCCGACCGTTCGTGGAAGAGGCGGGGGATGATCTTCGAGGGCGACGTGGTGACGCAGGCTTTCGACGCCATCGGGTGGGGCTGGGGAGGCCGTTGGAGCTCCCTGAAGGACTACATGCATTTCTCGCAAAACGGACATTAGGGTTTAGCCCCGCGGCCATCCGGGGGATGATGCTCGTTAGGTCCGGGGGGGTCGAGCCCACTCGGCCTCCCTTTTTTCTACCGAAAGGAGCTCATCTATGAGCAGAAGCTTGAAGGTCATCGGGGCCGCGCTCGCCGCCGTTTTGATCCTGGCCGGGGTCGCGCTGGCGGCGCTTCCCAAGCCCGGCGGGATCTACAAGGGTCCCACCAGCGATAAGGGTCACGTCAAGATCGTCGCGGAGACGAAGCACAACCTCAGTCTTGTGCGCGTCAAGGACAAGTGCGACGAGGTCTACAAGTTCCACAACGTCAAGGTCGCCGACAACGGCACCTTCAAGGCGAAGGACAAGAACTCGTCGGGGATCGTCATCTTCTCCGTCAGCGGCCAGTTCTCGTCGAATACGAAAGCCGAGGGCGAGACGTCGCAGGTTGCCTGTGACGGCGAGAGCACGTTCTTCACGGCGAAGCTCGTTCAGTAACCAGTAAGTCCTGGTAGCAAGTTCCAAGAGCGGGCCGGAAACGGCCCGCTCTTTCTTGTGGTGAGGCAGGGTTAGTAGGACGCGAGCGGAGCGTTCTGCTCGTTTTAGGTACCTAGCGCCCGACGGGTCTGAGGAATCCGGGAGTCTCGATCCCCTTGAGACCGGCGAAAACCTGGAGACCCCCCAGGCCCGAGGGGTCGGTCAGCGCTCCGAGCGCTTGCCGCCGGGCGATGGCTCGGAACCCATCGGCTCCTCGACCCTCCGCGAGGGCGAGATCCTGCTCGCGCTTCGCCTCGGCTAGGAGCTCTGGGAGGCCCAGCGCGCGCAGTACTTCGGCCTGAGGTCGGGGACCCGCCGGAGCGAGCCCGCACGACTCGATCGAGCGCCTCACCTCGGTCCAGTTCACG
>JAXDJP010000216.1:0-10140 GCA_034665645.1 Actinomycetota bacterium
GGAGAAGGGCGGTGTCTACGTGCTCGATGAGCCGACCACCGGGCTCCACCTTGCCGACGTCGCGCAATTGCTGGGCCTGTTCGACAGACTCGTCGATTCCGGCAAGTCAGTCATCGTCATCGAGCATCACCAAGGGGTCATGGCGCACGCCGATTGGATCATCGACCTCGGCCCGGGGGCCGGGCACGACGGGGGGCGGATCGTCTTCGAGGGCGCGCCCGCCGATCTCGTGGCGGCGCGCTCCACCCTTACCGGCGAGCACCTCGCGACGTACCTCGCCTAGAGAAACGGCGCGGCTCTGGGCCTAGGGCTTCTTGGCCTTCTTCGTTCTATGCGGGGACGGCGACGGTGATCCCCGCGGGCTCGGTGTGGGTGAGGGCTTTCCTTCGGGTGACGCGCTGGGACTCGGCTTCGCGCCGCGGCTTCCGGACGGAGACGGTTCCGGCGACGGGGTTGCCGTCGGGCTGGGCTTCGGCGGAGGTGGTTGCGGGCAATAGTCCCGAGGAACGAGCTGGCGAAGCATCGTTCTCTTCTTTCCCTCGCACCAAGGAGCAGCGAGTAGGCCGCTCTCCGGATCGATGAGGACCGTAACGAGCTCGCCCTTCGGGATCTCGAAGGCTTTCACCGGAGTGCCCGCCAGGGCCTCCATCATGAACTGTCGCCAGATGAGGGCCGGGAAGGTTCCGCCGAAGACTCTGATGCCGTGCACGTTCGTCATTGGGACGAGACCCTCGGGGTACCCAACCCACACGGCCGCAACGAGTTGGGGCGTGTAACCAACGAACCACGCATCGGAATAGTTGTTCGTCGTGCCCGTCTTTCCGGCGGCCGGTCTTCCGATGTCGGCGGCGACGCCGGTGCCGCGAGCGATGACATCCTGCAAGGCTTCGGTCAATAGGTATGCGTTCCCGCGAGACACAACGGATGGCGTTCGTTCTTGCTCCGCGTGAAAGACCTCGCCGTCTGGCAACTCGATGGCTCGGATCGTGGTCGGTTCCACCGCGGTCCCACCGTTCGCGAGCGTCGAGTACGCGGCCGCCATGTCGAGGACGCTTACGTCTGCGGAGCCCAACGCTATCGAAGGGTGCGGTGGGAGTTCGGCGCGGACGCCCATCAGGTGAGCCTGGGTTGCGATACTTCCGGCACCGAGCTCGAGTCCGAGCCGCGCGTAGACGCCGTTGATCGAATGCACGAGGCCCTCGTAAAGGGAGACGCGTCCGCTCCCTCCGCCCTCGGCATTGCGAACCACCCACGTCGAGCCATCGGTCGCGGTGAAAACGGCGGGCGACGATTCGAACTTCGTCTCCAAGGTCACGCCCTGCTCCATCGCGGCCGCCGCGTCGATCGCCTTGAAAGTGGACCCCGCCTGGCGTCCGGATCCTCCGCCCTCGCGACCAAGTGCCAGGTTCACCTGAGACCTGGACCAGTCCTTGCCGCCCACCATCGCTACGATCCGGCCGGTGCGCGGCCTGATCGCCACCAACGCGGCTGAGGGATCCCCGGGCTCGTCGAGGATGTCGGCGACCGCGGCCTCGGCGGCCCGCTGCATCTTGGGGACCAGGGTCGTTTCGATCTTGAGGCCGCCCTGCCATAGGGCCTTCGCGCGCTCGATGTCGTTCGAGCCGAGCGATGGGTGTGCGAGCACCTCCTGCTTGACCGCTTCGACGAAGTACGGCTCGCGGGTCTTGATCCGTGGAGGCCGCGAACGGACGCCGAGAGGGCTCTGGAGCGCGTTGCGTTCTGTGGTGCTCGATATCTTGTCGAGATCGAGCATCCTCTTAAGCACGAAGTTGCGGCGAGCGAGAGCGCGCTTCGGATGCTCGGTGGGGTCGTAGTACGAGGGGCCCTTGATCAAAGATGCGAGGAGCGCGGACTCCGGCAGCGTTAAGTCCCCAAGTCCCTTCCGGAAGTAGGTCTCCGCAGCCGCTTTGACTCCGTACGCGCCCGCGCCGAGGTACACGGCATTCAGATAGCGCTCGAGGATCTCGTCTTTCGAGTAGCGCCTCTCGACCTCGATCGCCAGTCGAAGCTCGCGAGCTTTTCGTTCGAGCGTGCGACCGGGGTCTCTGAAGTAAGTGTTCTTGACGTACTGCTGCGTGATCGTGCTTCCCCCTTGTGTCACCTCACCCCTTTTGAGGTTCACGATCGCGGCGCGGGCGATAGCCCTCAGGTCGAACCCTCCGTGTTCGTAGAAGCGAGCGTCCTCCGCCGCAAGCACCGCATCGATGAGTGTCCTGGGCATCTGCTGCAGAGAGACGAGGACGCGGTTCTGCCGGTACAAACGCGCCAGGCGAGTGCCGTCCGCCGCATAAACGGTGGACCGGAGAGCGAGCGCTTTCTCCTTCTCGAGGTTGACCGCGGGCAGGGAACAAGCAGCGAGCAGGACGGCTCCCGCGAGGCACGCGGCGAGTGCTCGGATGCGCCCCGGGGCCGGTGTCGGGCGAACCTTCCGGCCGGCCTGCGCCATCAGTCCTCGAGGGCCTCGCGAAGCTTCATCAGCGTGCGGCCCAGGAGACGAGAGACGTGCATCTGCGAGATACCCAAACGGTCTGCGATCTCGGATTGCGTAAGACCTTTGAAGAACCTCAGGTACAAGATGTTGCGTTCCCTTTCGGGGAGGCGCGCCATCTCGGGCGCGAGAGATGCTCGGTATTCGAGGTGCTCGAGGTGCTGGTCGTCCTCACCGAGTTGATCCGCGAAGGACGTGGAGCCTCCATCTTCGGTGTCGATGGGAGCGTCCAAAGACGTGAAGTTGTAGGCCTGCGCGATCTCGAGTCCCTCGAGCACCGATTCTTCGCTCGTCCCGGCCGCCTCGGCGATCTCGGCCACGGTAGGGGACCGTCCCAACTCTTGTCCTAGATGGCCGACGATCTTCGTCAACTCCAAGTGCAGCTCTTGGAGACGGCGCGGCACCCGTACGGCCCAGCCCTTGTCTCGGAAGTGACGCTTCAATTCACCGACGACCGTTGGTGTGGCGTATGTCGAGAACTCGACCTCGCGAGAGAGGTCGAAGCGCTCGATCGCTTTCAGCAGCCCGATGGTGCCCACCTGAACCAGATCCTCAAGAGGCTCCCCGCGGTTGCGGAAACGTCGTGCAAGGAACTCGACCAGACCGATGTACTGCTGCACGAGTTGTTCACGGTACTTAGCTCTCTCGGTCTCGTCCGTGGCAGCCGAGTATGCAAAGAAGACGTGTCGTACCTCGTCCTTGTCGAGGGTCATGCGTTCACTCACTGTTTGCTCTTGACGAGGGTGAAGGTGGGCGTGCCGTCCCTTTGACTGAGGTCCGCCGAATCCGCAACGGTCTCGAGGATCATGCGGGAGAACTCCGTCAGCTCGGTCCTAGCCTTTTGTCCGGCGACGAAGTTTCCAACGCCCCTGATCTCCAGCAGTGACCCTTCGATACGGAAATCGAGATCGAGAGTTCCATCCCGACCTTGGGATCCCGTCAGGTATGCACAGAGCTCGTCGACCGCGATCTTCAGGTCCTCGATCTCGTCGATCGTGAATCTCAATCGCGAGGCAAGTCCCGACGCGATTAGACGTACGACCTGGATGTACGCAGGCGATGCGGGTATCGATACCGAAACGGTGTCCAACTAGGTTGCCCCTCTGGGATGAAGTGACTGGCTGATAGAAACGCTACTCCGAGGCGGCCTTGCGACGCGCAGGTTTGGCCGCGTCTTTCTTGTTCTTCTTGGCCTCGGCTACGGATGCCTTCAATGCCTCCATCAGATCCACGACCTTGGTCGGCTCTTCGGCGGGGGCCGCTGCGACCGCGATCTCTTGGCCCTCGACCTTCTTCTCGACCAGTGCCTCGAGAGCGGCTCGGTATTCGTCGTGGAACTCTGTGGGCTGGAATTCGCTCGACAGTTGTTGGACCAGCTGGCGCGCCATCTTGACCTCGGCGTCTCGGACGCTCACCTTCTTGTCGAGCTCCTCGAATTCTGGCTCGCGTATCTCGTCCGGCCAGTGCATCGTCTCCAGCACGAAGACGTCGTCTTTCAGACGCACCGTCGCGAGCTGCTCTTTCTCGCGAAGAGCGACCTTGGCGATCCCGACCTGGCCCTCGGCCTCGAGGGCCTCGGCCAGCAGCTTGTAGGCCTTCAGGCCGGAAGGCTCGGGTGCCACGTAATAGGTCTTGTTGAAGTAGATCGGATCGATGTCCTCGAGGGGGACGAAGGAGACGACGTCGATCGCATGGATCGAATCGACGTCGAGGGCGTCGAGCTCGTCCTCCGTGAACATCACGTAGTGGTCCTTGGAGTACTCGTAGCCCTTAACGATGTCGTCCCACGAGACTTCCTTGCCGCACTTGGCGCATTCGCGCTTGTACTTGATCCGGCCCTGGTCCTCGTCGTGGAGCATGTTGAACTTGAGACCCTTCTCCTGCACCGCCGAGTAGAGGCGGACCGGGATGGTGATCAGGCCGAAGGTGATGGCGCCTTTCCAGAGGGCTCTCATGCCTGTGATTCTATCCGGGCCCCCCTACAAGGGGTGCGACCGAATACGGAAAGTAGCGGATGGAGCAGGAATGCTACGGAGCGTGTCGAAAGTGGGCACTGGATAAATTAGGATGAGGTTCCGGGGCGGAATCACCTCGGGCCGCGAGCAGAAAGCGAGACCTAGTGGGCAACGGCGATTACGCGAAGGCCCTGGGGGAGCGCCTTAGAAGCATCCGGCTGCAAAAGAACATGTCATTGCAGGACGTCCAGCAAGCCTCGGGCGAGAAGTGGAAAGCGGCCGTCGTGGGCGCCTACGAGCGAGGGGATCGCAACGTCACCGTCTCCAAGCTGTCCGAGCTGGCCGACTTCTACGGCGTCCCGGTGTCTGAGATCATCCCGGACGACGGCAGTGCGGTCGCTCCAGGGTCTCCCGAAAACCGGCGGCGCGTCGTTATCGACCTCGAGGGGCTCAGCCGCGTTCCCGAGCAGGACCGTGACTACATCACCCGCTTCGCCACTGCGATCCAAGTCCAGCGAGGGGATTTCAACGGACGCGTTCTAACGATCCGTGAAGACGACCTCATGGCGCTGGCGATGATCTATCAGACGACTTCCGACGAGCTGTCTCGTCGCCTCGACGACTGGGGTCTGCTGACGAAGGGTGCTTGAACCCTGGCTCACAGGGCGATCGCCGCGGCCGCGATGGCGGCGAGGCTTACCCAGTACACGGTAGTGAATGCGTAGTCGACCCCTTCGGGCGGCAGGGGTATCAGCACGGCCAAGGTCCAGACCGGCATAACCACGAGTCCGAATAACAGACCGTAGATGAGGGCCGGCCAGCGCGGCCATCCGGCTCCCGCCAGCGCGGCCACACCCAGCCCTGTAAGAAGAACGCCGAGGATCGCCTGGCCGACGACGTCTCCCATCGGCCCCCCCTTTGAGAGCCGGTAGACGCGGTACCCGAACCCCAGCACCGCGTTGACGAGGAGGGAGATCCCGAGGACGAGTTCCCATGTGTGCGCCGTCATGTGCCGGTGACGATAGCCTCCATGACCGATGTCTAGAAAGAACAAGAAGAAGCGCGCCGGGGCTCCCGGCATAGATCCCCAAGAGCGGCGGCAGCGCCAACTCGAGGAACGACGGCGTCAGCGAGCCGAGGCGGAGGCCGCGTTGATGCGTCAACGCCGCCGCGAACGCTTCATCAGGATCGGCCTGTTCGCCGTGCTCGCCGCCGGCCTCTTTTGGTTCCTGTTCCTGCGTGGCGGAGCGCCGACGGAGTTCAACGGACACACGGTGGAATCACTCAGCAAAGCCGGCGTCGGCCAGCACCCGGCCGACCCCTCGACGATCGACTATCCGACGATCCCTCCGGTATCGGGCCCGCACGATCAAACGCCTGAGGCATGCGGCGTTCACGACCAACAGCTCGAGGACGCTAAGCAGGTCCATAGTCTCGAGCACGGGGCCGTCGGCATCCAGTTCGACCCGACGCTCGATCCGACGCAGATCGCCGCGATCGAGGAGCTGGTTCGGGGCTATTCCCAGAACGTCTTCTCCGCGCCCTACGAAGGGATGCCCTCGCCGATCAGCGTTACCGCGTGGGGATACATGATGCGGCTCGACGAGTTCGATTCCAGCGCGGTTACGCAATTCATCGACCAGTTCGCGGGGAAGGGACCGGAACCCGAGCAGTCTTGCCCCAGCACCGCGGACTCTTCGTTCGCGCCCGAAGGTGCGTCGCCGAGTCCCGCTCCCTCGGCCGTCCCGTCGACCTCACCAACGGGAACCTCTTCTCCCGGTCAGTAGTACCTAGAAGGTGATCTCTCGACGGCGCGTGTTCGTCGCCGCATCGCTCGTTCTCTTCGCCGCTCCCATATCCGCTCTCGGGTCGGCAAGCGCAGCTCCACCAGCGCGGGTGTTGTTCGACAATCTCGAGTTCCCGACGGGGATCGCGTTCGGCTTCGGGAAGATGTTTATCAACGAACGGGCCGGCCGCATCCGCGTCGTGGAGAACGGACGCCTTTCGCCCGAACCGCTGGCGACCATCCCCACCGAAACGGACGGCGAGCGCGGGCTTCTGGGGATCGCGGCGCCACCGGACGCGGCCGACCGAGCGGTGTACGTCTTCGCAACCGATCCCGGAGGGGACTCCAACTCGATGTGGCGCGTCCCTCTCGACGGCGACCCACCGACGGCCGTCGTGGAGGGCCTGCCGGGATCCGGGTATCACGACGGCGGCGGCGTCGCATTCGATAGAGACGGCATGCTCCTCGTCTCGAACGGAGAAGCCCATAACTCGGATCTGTCACAGGATCCCAACGCTCTCGGCGGCAAGGTCTACCGTTACACACCGGCGGGGGACATCCCGGATGACAACCCATTTCCCGGATCTCCGGCTCTCTCGATCGGTCATCGCAATCCCTTCGGGCTAACCGTCGACCCGGTCACGGGAACGCCCTGGGTGACCGAGAACGGGCCGGGCTCCTTCGATGAGATCAATCGGATCGAGGCGGGTCGCAACTACGGATGGCCCGTGGTGAGCGGCCCCGATTGCGCCGCCGCGACTGGATTGGACGACTGCGTCGATCCCGCCATCAGCTATGAGGACGTGATCGTCCCGACGGGGATCACGTTCGCGCTGGCCAACGCCCCCGCAGCAGTTGCCGGGCATCTGTTCTTCGGAGCGTACGGAGTTCCGGCGATACACGAGTTGACCCTCGATGAGTCGCGCCAGGAAGTCGTTTCGGACGATCTCCTGGCGAGCGGGGAGTCCTCCATCGTGGCGGTCGCATGGGGACCAAACGGCCTTTATTACTCCACGACCACCGCCGTGAAATTGATCCCCTTCGCCTCGAGTGGGGCGAAGTCTCAGAAGACCCCCCGGCCCACCCCGAGCCCGAGCCCGGGCGACGAGGGCGGGGGAGCCTCCACCGTGGGTTTCGCCCTCGTGATCGTCGTCTTCCTCGCGCTCTACGCGGCGAGTCGCCGCCGTCTCACCCGCTAGTACACTCCCTGACCATGCGTCTAAACAAGAAAACCTCGCTTGCGGCTGCCCTCGTTTCCTTGCAGGTTGCAGCACTCCTAACCCTTTTCGTGCCGACCGCATCCGCGTCTTTCCCTCCGAGTGAGTGGGTCATCGGACCGCGGAAGAAAGTCGCGTTCCTCACCTTCGAGGGGGCCGTCGGTCCCAAACGGATGACGAACCTGCTGCGCGCACTCGAGACGAAGCGCGCCCGAGCTACGTTCTTCCTACCGGGTAGTTGGGTCGATCACCACAAGGCCGTTGCGCGTTTGCTGCAGAAGTCGGGACAGGTGCTCGGGAACCGCGGCTACGGCAAAGCGTCTTTCACTTCCTTGAGTAGCGAGGCGATCCAGCAGTCGATCTCGCAGGCCCAAACGGCGTTGCAGAACGTTGGCGCCGACCCGGCCCCCTTCTTGCGCGCGCCACGCGGCGAGCGCGACCTGAGGGTTCTCCAGGTCGCGGCGTCTATGGGGTATCGATCGGTCAGGTGGACGGCACACCCCGGGGCGGGGCGGCCCGGTGGAGTGGCTCGTCGCGCGGTTAGGAAGGCGCAACTCGGCAGCATCATCTCGTTGGATCTCGCCCGTAACAGCAACCGTCAAGCCGTTCCGAAGATCATCGACGGTCTTCGCCGACGCGGCTTCCGCCTGCGCGGCGTCGGAGCGCTCCAGAGCGCTCACGCGATCGACTGGACGGTGACCCTCAAGTCCGGCGCGTCCGGACCGGAGGTCGCGTACCTGCAAGATCAACTGAAGGCGACCAGCTATCCCGCGGGACCGTCCGATGGAAACTTCGGTTACGCAACGGAGGAAGCGGTGTTCGCGTTCGAAAAGGTGTACGGGCTTACTCGCGACGGCGTCGTAACACCGGCTCAGATGACGCAGATCGCGTTGGAGCAACGCCCGACGGTTCGCGATCGTGGTTACAAGAAGATGATCAATATCGACATCTCGCGCCAGGTGCTGTTCGAAGTGAGTAATGGCCGGGTCAAGCACACCATGCCGATCTCATCGGGCTCCGAGGAGTATTACGAGCAGGACGGTGAGACCCACAAGGCTCACACGCCGCGCGGCGACTGGTCGGTCACGCGGAAGATCCAGGGTGAGCACGAGAGCGACCTGGGCGTTCTTTACGATCCCGTGTACTTCGTCGGTGGTTATGCCATGCACGGGAGTCCTTCGGTGCCGACCTATCCGGCGAGCCACGGTTGCGTCAGGATGCCGATGTACGTTTCACGGGCTTTCTACAACCGTCACGAGGTCGGAGAGTTCGTCTGGGTTCACGACTGACGGATCGGTCTTAACGCTTAGTCCCGGTTAGTGACGATCCTGCGGCCCCCGAAGATCTGATCGCGCCACCAGCTTCCTGCGCCGATGTTCGCAAGGCTAATCCCGTCGCGCGATCCGGATGAGTGGATCATCCAACCGCCCCCCAAGTAGATACCGGTGTGGTACACGTCGCGAGCGTGAGCATCACGCCCACCCTCGGCAAAGAAGACCAAGTCGGCGGGTTTTAGGTCCCCGAACTTCAGTCGCTTGGGTGCGGCCTTAGCCATGTCCGCGGCCGAGCGCTCGGCGATCGACCAACCCTGGTAGTGACGACCGGCCGGGCTGTACGAAGAGCTCTTAGCCTGCAGCACGTACCACGCGAAGCCGGAGCAATCGACGCCGCCGACGGATTGCGGTCCGTACGGGTAGCCGACCGGCGTCTTGGCCAGCCATTCACCTCCGTAGATGTAAGGCGTCCCCACGAGCGAGAGAGCGAACTTGACGACCTTGCGACGTGCCGCTCCGTAGTTGGCGAGAGAGAACGAGGACAGGGCCTCGGCGGCGTACTCGTCGGGCGCCGTTTTCGCTTTCCAGACGGCCCAGATGGCGTCGCCCTGCGTGATGGGTTCGGATGCCGAAGCCTCGTGCATCTCCTCGTCGGTCGGTCGGTCGTGGCGCAGACCAAGTTCCCGGGAGACGACCTCGGTTCCGAATCGTTTGCCCAGCTCGGGGTCCCAGCCATCGGGCGAGGTCACCGAGGAGAGCGAGCTCGCCAGGTCCTTGAATCCCAGAGCCCGCACCAAGCTGCCGCCGACCTCTCCGGCCGTTACCGTGCCGCGCGTCCGCCGGTAGCCGCCTCCGAAAGATCGTTCCATAAGCCTCTTGAACGAGCGCCGGGTCATGGGGTCGTTGGCGTGGAAATCGGTGGGCGAGAAGTAACCCTCGCTCACCACGTAACGAAGGGCCGGCTTGACCCAGTCCGGGGCGTGCAGCGTCAGGGCGTGGGCCGCCGGGATCTGGCAGAAGACGGCCGTCAACGAGGCCGCGAGAAGGAGGGAATAGGTTCGTCGCATACATAGGCAATCGGTATGGAAAAAGCTGACTTGAATTACAACTTCTACGCCGACGGATCGGGACAAATCGGTACAGGCTGAAAACAGCCCTGAGGAGGGAAAGGGGACGCGGATGTTCAAGGAGTTCAAGGAGTTCCTGCTGCGGGGAAACGTCGTCGACCTGGCGGTGGGGATCGTCATCGGAGCCGCATTCGGAGCCGTCGTGACGGCCTTCGTGACCGACCTCGTCACTCCGATCCTGGCCATCCCGGGCAAGACCAACTTCGACCAACTGGTCTATCACCAGGGAGGTGCGAAGTTCCTCTACGGCCATTTCCTGAACACCATGATCG
>JAXDJP010000217.1:0-4017 GCA_034665645.1 Actinomycetota bacterium
GTGGTGGATCCGACCTCGGTTCAAGGTTCCGGGGACGTTAAGTACCACCTCGGTATGACCGGACGCTTCCAAACGCGCAGTGGCGAGGATCTCGCAGTCGTTCTCGCGTCCAACCCCTCGCATCTCGAGGCCGTGGATCCCATCGTCGAGGGTATGACCCGCGCGAAGCACGATCTTCTGGGTTTCGGTAATCACGACAAGGTCCTTCCCGTGTTGCTACATGGTGACGCCGCGTTCGCCGGGCAGGGGGTAGTTGCCGAGACGCTGCAACTCTCCGAGGTGAACGGGTACCGCACTGGTGGGACGATCCACATCGTCGTCAACAACCAGATCGGATTCACGACCCCACCGAAGGCGGGCCGCTCTACGACCTACGCGACCGATGTGGCGAAGGTGATCCAGGCCCCCGTGTTCCACGTCAACGGCGACGACCCCGAGGCCTGCGTGCGCGTCATGCACCTGGCGTTCGCCTATCGGCAGGCGTTCTACAAGGACATCGTCATCGACCTCGTCTGCTACCGCCGTTGGGGTCACAACGAGGGCGACGAGCCCGCTTACACGCAACCACTCATGTACTCGCAGATCCAAGAACGTCGCTCCGTCCGCAAGCTCTACCTCGAATCGCTGCTTAACCGCGGGGAGCTGACCGTCGAGGAGGCCGAAGCCTCGTTCGCGGACTTCCGGGCGCGGCTGCAGGGCGCGTTCGATCAGACGAAGAGCTCTGCGCCCGACGAGTCGCCGAAGGCTGCGAGGCCCCCCGAGCCCGAGGGCGTCTTGCCTCACGTCGAGACGGGCGTCGAGCGCGATCGCCTCGAGCAGATCCACAAGGTCATGACGACCATCCCCGAAGGATTCGAGCCGCATCCCAAGCTGCGCAAACAAGTCGAGAAGCGCGCTGAGATGTTCGACAAAGACGCGATCGACTGGGCCGGGGGAGAGGCGCTCGCGTTCGGCTCGCTCCTGCTCGAGGGAGTTCGCGTCCGTTTGTCAGGTCAGGACTCGCGCCGAGGAACGTTCAGCCAGCGGCATTCGGTTCTCGTGGATTACCGCAACGAGGAGGAGTACGTCCCGCTGAACCATCTGGGCGAGGGACAGGCTTCCTTCCGTTCGCTCGACAGCATCCTGTCCGAGTTCGCGGTGATGGGCTTCGAGTACGGCTACTCGATCGCCAACGGTGACGCCCTCGTTTGCTGGGAGGCCCAGTTCGGGGACTTCGTTAACGGCGCACAGGTGGTCGTCGATCAATTCGTAGCCGCCGGCGAGGACAAGTGGCATCAAGAAAGCGGGCTGGTACTTCTGCTGCCCCACGGTTACGAGGGCCAGGGCCCGGAGCATTCGAGCGCGCGGCTTGAACGCTTCCTCACGTTATGCGCGGAGGACAACATCCAGGTGGCGGTGCCCACGAACGCCGCGCAGTACTTCCACTTGTTGCGCCGACAGATGCATCGCTCGGTAAGGAAGCCTCTCGTTGTGATGACGCCGAAGTCCCTGCTCCGCCATCCGGCAGCGCGCTCGACGGTCTCGCAGTTCACCGAGGGCAGCTTCCTCGAGACGATCGATGACGCGATCGAGAACCCGCAAGACGTCAAGCGGATCGTTCTATGTACCGGCAAGGTCGCTTACGGGCTGCAGGCCGAGCGTGACGAACAGAAACTTCCGATCCCGGTCGTGCGGGTCGAGCAGCTGTATCCGTTCCCGCTCAACCAATTACTCGAGATCTTCGAGCGCTACCCGAACGCGACGTCGCTGTGCTGGGCGCAAGAGGAGCCCGAGAACATGGGGGCGTGGGGCTTCGTGTTCCACAACCTCTCGACTCGTTTACCGGACCGTCTTGACCTCACCTACGCGGCTCGCGTCGAGAGCGCGAGCCCAGCGACCGGCAGCGCCAAGATCCACGAGCAAGAGCAACAGGAGCTGATCCACAAAGCCCTCGGCCTCTAGCCCTTCGGGCCTATGACACCCTTCTGCCGTGCCGCCTTAACCGTTTGGGCCAGCGTTTCGAGCGCGTCGTAGAGAGGCTGCCAGTCCAGTTCGGTCTTCGCTTTCGTGCAATCCATCAGCACCGGGACCCGGATCGAATTGAGCCAGCCTGCGCGGGCCGGCATCAACGGGAGCTTGGACACGATCTTGATGGTGGCATCGACCGCCAGCTCGGGGATGGGAACGGCGTACCAACCCAGGGCTCGCGCTAGGTCGGTCGTCGTGATGTCGCCCTCGCCGGCGAGGTTGTACGTGCCCGGCTTCCCTTTTCCGACCACCGCAGCAACGAGGGCGGACGCGACGTCGTCCTCATGCACGAGTTGGAAGGGGACGCCGGGGTCGGGGATGACCGGCTTAACGAGAGGGATCGAGCCGATGGCTTTCGTGATCACGTTTGGCAATTTCTCGCCAAGCTGCACGTACGGGATCTCTTCGATGAGCGACAGAGCGGTCGGTCCCGCAACGATGCAGGGACGGAAGACGTAGGTATCGATCGGGTTGGCAAGCACGAGGTTCGCCAGCATCGACTCGACTTCAGCCTTTTGCGCCGAATAGTAGTGACCGTCGGTCCCGCGCGCGGGAACGTCCTCGGTCAGCAATTCGGGGTTGTCGTCGTGGAAGCCGTAGGCCGCGACCGACGACGTGTAGATCAACCGCTTTGCGCCTGCCGCGATCGCCGCTTCGAAAACGTTGCGCGAGCCCTCGAGGTTGACGGCTCTGCTCTCTTCGTCACTCCCGAAGATGAGGAACGCGAGGTGCACCACGACGTCGGCGTCTGCGACTAACTGATCCACCGAGCCTCGGTCGAGCACGTCACCACGGAGGTACTCGGTCTTCAGCCAGCCTTCGCTCTCGGGGTCGAAGGGGCTGCGGGCCATGCCGATGATCCGCTCGACCTCGGGCGCCAACTCCAGCGCCGAGATGAAGGCCTTGCCGATATCCCCGGTCGGCCCGGTCACGGCTACCGTGAGCTTCGTCGTCTCCGTAGTTGCCATCATCTTCTTTCTGTAGGTAAGCGAGCGGGGCCAAGCCTAAGATGCCGCCATGCCCGACCTGGCGCGGATCTGTTCAGACCTCGAAGCAGAGCACCTTTCGCTCGATGAGCTCGTTGCTCCGTTAAACGACGCCGGATGGGATACACCCACGCCCGCTGAGGGCTGGAGCATCCGGGATCAGATCAGCCACCTGGCGTTCTTCGATGAAGAGGGAGCCAAAGCGATGGCCGCGCCCGAGGAGTTCGCGGCTGGACTGCAGGCGATCGCCGAGGACGTCCAAGCGTTCGTGGACGGACCCTCCCTTAAGGGGCGAGGCATGCGACCCGCCGAGGTGCTGGCATGGTGGCGCGAGGCTCGATCGAGCATGGTCACCGTTTTCCGAGTTGCCGATCCCGAGGTGCGCGTACCTTGGTACGGCCCGTGGATGAAGCCTGCGTCGTTCATCTCGGCGCGGATCATGGAGACGTGGGCGCACGGTCAGGACGTCGCGGACGCTCTCGGCGTCGAACGCGAGCCGACCGAAAGGTTGAAACACATCTGCTTCCTCGGTTACCGCGCTCGTCCCTTCAGTTACACCGCGCACGGTCGCCCGGAACCGAGTGGCGACGTGCGGCTCGAGCTGCACGGCCCCCACGGCGAGGAATGGACGTGGGGCGAAGGGGATGAGGTGGTGCGCGGCGACGCGCTGGACTTCTGTCTCGTGGTTACCCAGAGGAGACACCTCGACGACACCGACCTCGTCGCCAAAGGCGACCTCGCGAAGGAATGGCTCACGATCGCCCAGGCTTTCGCAGGCCCGCCGGGGCCGGGACGTCAACCCGGACAGTTCCCGAAACGCAGTTCGACCACATGAGGTGGATCGCTTTTCCGTTCGGGCTCTTCATCGTGTCCGGCACCGCTGGGAGTGTGATCCGCACGCTGATCCTTCCGCGCGGACTCACGTCTCGTCTAGCCGTCGTCATAAGCCGTAAGGCCGTCGCGCGCTCCTTCTTGTTCGCGGCCGATCGATTCAACAGCTACGAGAGCAAAGACAAGATCCTCG
>JAXDJP010000218.1:0-5826 GCA_034665645.1 Actinomycetota bacterium
AGCACAGCGCGACTTGGATGCGCTCCGTGAAGGCGAACGCACACGGAGTCGCGAAGCCGACGTTCTCCGGTACGAGATCAAGGAGATCGAAGCCGTTGCACCACGCGTTGGTGAGAGCGAGGAACTGCACGCGCTGGCGGATCGACTCGAACACGCAGAAGAGATCGCAACCGGTCTTGCTGACGCAGCGCGATCGTTGCGAGGTGAAGGAGGCGGTGAGGAGTCGGTCGGTGCTGCAGAAGCTGAGATCCGCAAGTTGGAGAGCCGAGATCCAGAACTAACGTCGTTGGCCACAAGACTGGAGGCCGCTCGTTACGAGATCGCAGACGTCGCCGCGGAACTTCAGGCGAGGCTGGTGACTCCCGATCCCGAAACTCTCGAGACGACTCGCAGCAGACTGGCGCTGCTCTCGCGCCTGCGACGGAAGTATGGGTCCACGGACGAAGAGGTCCTCTCGTACCTAGACGACGCCCGGACGAAGATGGCGCGCCTGGAGGGGTCGGACGAAGACGCCGAGCGTCTCGAAAAGGAACACGCCGAGCTTCTGCGAGAGGCGGAGGAAGCGGCGGGCCGCTTAACCGCGCTTCGAAGCGCGGCCGCTCCTAAGCTCGCAGCAGCGGCAGAGGCATGGCTCCGCCGCCTAGCGCTCCCGGACATGAACTTCGAGGTCGCGCTCGAGGCCCGCGCTCTGTCGGAGGGCGGCGCGGAGGACGTGGCTTTCTTGATCGCGCCGAATCCCGGTGAATCGGCGCGGCCGGTGGCCAAGAGTGCGTCCGGTGGAGAACTGTCGCGGGTTTCATTGGCCTTAAGTCTCGTTACCACGATCGGGGACGTTAGGACGATGATCTTCGACGAAGTGGATGCGGGAGTTGGGGGAGAGGCGGCGAGGTCCGTAGGTGAAGCACTAGGCCAACTGGCGCGCGAGCAGGGCATCCAGGTGATCGTGGTGACGCACCTCCCGCAGGTCGCTGCGTTCGCCGACCACCAGTACCAAGTCAAGAAGGAAACGTTGGGAAACCGCACGGTCGCGACCGTTGCTCGGGTCGAAGGAGACGACCGGATAGCGGAGCTCTCTCGGATGCTCGCCGGGATGCCAGATTCCGATGTGGCGAAACAACACGCGCGCGAATTGCTGGAGGTTGCTGCGGCTCCCGGCGCATCCGGGTCGCGTCTCTCGTGAGCCCTCGCGTCCGACGCAGACGCCGTCACGAGTCCGCTCCCGGAACGATCTTCGGAACCGCGCGAGTGGACCCTCGAACGAAAGACCTCCTCGCGCGCGCCCAACCCGGTGAGATCGCGATCATCGATCACGAGGACGTCGACCGCGTCTCGGCAGAGGGCCTCGTGCAGCGTCAAGTTAAGGCTGTAGTGAACGCGGCGGAGTCGTCCACGGGCAGGTACCCCAACCTTGGCCCCTTGCTTCTTTGCTCGGCGGGCATCCCCGTCATCGACGCAGCGGGCCCTGCGGTCATGGACATCCCGGAGGGATCGCGGATCGCGATCGAGGCCGATCGGATCCTCCAGATGGTTCCGGGCGCAGCGAAGGAGATAGCGAAGGGCCATCTCCTCACCGTCGAATCGGTCGAGAAGACGATCACTTCGGCCAAGCAGGGGATCGCCCAAGAGTTGGAACGCTTCGCCGAGAACACGATCGGCTACATCAAAGACGAGCGAGACGTCTTGCTCGAGGCCGCGCGTCTTCCGGCCGTCGCGACGGACTTCCACGGGCGCCAGGTCCTCCTCGTGGTGCGCGGCTACGACTACAAAGAAGACCTCCGGGCATTGCGTTCATACGTGAGGGAAGTTAAGCCGCTACTCGTCGCCGTCGACGGCGGTGCGGACGCGCTGTTGGATTTCGGTCTCACCCCCGACATGATCATCGGCGACATGGACTCTGTGACGACCGAGGCACTGCTTTCCGGAGCCGAACTGGTCGTGCACGCTTACGCCGGCGGCCACGCCCCCGGCCTCGAGCGGGTTCACGCGTTGGGGTTGCCTGCGGTCATCTTCGAGGCGGGCGGAACATCGGAAGACATCGCGATGCTCCTCGCGTACGAGCGAGGGGCCGAGCTGATCGTTGCCGTGGGCACGCACGCGAACCTGATCGAGTTCCTTGACAAGGGGCGCAAGGGGATGGCGTCCACGTTCCTGGTTCGTCTGCGCGTTGGTCCGATCCTGATCGACGCCAAAGGCGTGAGCAAGCTGTACCGGGGGCGCGTCCGCCGTCTTGACCTGATGATGCTCGTGGGCGCGGCTGTTTTGACGATGCTCGTTGCCCTGTCCCTGTCTCCTCTGGTGAGACTCGAGCTCCAGCTCTTCTGGACCCAGGTGCAGAACTCGTTCGACGCCGTTCGGGAAGCGATCCTCTCGTGATCGATTTCCGTTACCACCTCATCTCGATAGTTGCGGTGTTGCTCGCTCTGAGCATCGGCATCGTGATGGGTACCGGTGTGTTCGGGGGACCCTTGTTAGAGGACCTCAAGGATCGCGTCGAGGAGGTTCGGGCCCAGAACGCCAACCTGCGGAACGACATCAACGACTTGCAAGGGCGGGTTTCGGATCAACAGCGGTTCGCAGAAGACGTGGCGCCGTATCTTCTGCCGGGCTCGCTCGAAGGAGTCGATGTAGTGGTGCTCGAATTCGAAGGCGTCGCCGGCGGGCTCGTCGACGAAGTGCGCGATGAGGTCGAACAAGCGGGTGGGGACGTCGCGTCGACGATCACGATCACAACTAAGTTCGGCCTCGAGGATCAGACCGACAGGGACGAGCTCGCGCTCGACCTCCGGTCCTCCTCTTCCGACGCCGAGGACCTCATGCTCGAGACCGCTCAGGCTTTGGGGACCCGAGCTGCCGTGGTCGCGGCCCCCGGAACGCCTTCGACGACCGCCCGGTCGCGGCTCGAGACATTGATCCAGGAGCTCGCCGACAACGGGTTCCTATCGGTCAGTCGTAAGTCCGACGACGTCACCGTCCCGGCCGGGGCGAGCTTCTTGGTGCTGGGTGGAGGGGAAGCTCTGCCCGGTTACCGCGCCGATGAGTTCGCCGCGGAGCTCTCGGCGGCTCTGGCGCGGGGCAGATCCGGCGTCCTGGCAGCCGAAACCACGAATAGCAAGTGGGCGATGACGTCTGCGATCCTCGACAACTCCGCGGCGCGCGATTCCGTAGCGACCGTCGGGGGAGCCGACAAGGTGGAGGGGCGGATCGCCGTCATCCTCGGACTCGAGCGGGCCATCAACGGATTTCCCGGACACTACGGATCGGGAGACGGAGCCGACAGCGTCCTTCCGGCTCCCAGCCCATCCTCCTAGCGCGTGACGGTCGCGCCGCAGGAGTCGCTGGCGAAGGGCGCCGTGAAGGTCACGTTATTGACCGCCGTTTCGCGACTCACCGGTTTCCTCCGCGTGATCGCGGTGGCTGCGGCGATGGGAACGACGTTCCTCGCCAACACCTACCAGACGGCGAACACCGCTCCGAACGTCATCTTCGAATTAGTCGCAGCAGGGGTACTGACATCGGTGTTCGTCCCAACGTTCGTCGCATACATCGCAAGGGACGAGCACGAAGAGGGCTGGTCTGCCGCGAACGCTCTCACATCCGTCGCGTTGGTGGCGTTGACGGGGATCGCTCTCCTCGTCGGGCTGCTGGCTCCGTGGATCATGCGTCTCTTGTTGATCGGCATCGCGAAAGAGGGGGTTCGTGAGAACGCGATAACCCTCGGCACTAGTTTTCTGAGGCTCTTCGCACCTCAGATCGTCTTTTACGGGGCGGGGATGATCATGACCGCTGCATTGCATGCGCGCCGCCACTTCACGATGCCGGCCCTTGCTCCGATCTTCAACAACGTCGTCGTCATCGCCGTCTATCTCCTCTACATGGCGATGAGACATGGAAATGGAAACGTCGGCGGAGTATCGACGGGTGAGACGTGGCTCCTGGGTTTCGGAACGACGGTGGGCGTCATCGCGATGACGCTTTGTCTCGTTCCCTCCTTGCGAAGGCTGGGGTGGAGGTTCCGGTTCGACCCCGATGTGAAGCATCCGGCCGTTCGCAAAGGATCGAGGCTCGGGGGTTGGGCGCTCGGCTACGCCGGGGGGTATCAGGCCGGCCTGATCGTCGTCCTGATCCTCGCCAACAAGGTGGAGGGTGGCGTCGCCGCCTATCAGTGGGCGTACACGTTCTTCTATCTGCCTCACGCTCTGATCGGCGTTCCCGTCTTCAACGTTCTCTTCACCGCGATGTCGGAACACGCCGCCGCGCGGGACACCCAGGGCATCGTTCAACGTCTGCAAGAAGGCATCTCGATGCTCGTCTTCGTCCTCTTGCCCCTGAGCGGGTTGATGATCGTGGCGGCCGACCCCATCGCCCGCCTCACCCTGGATTACGGATTGATGACGAGCGACGGCGCGGCCCTGGTTGCGCGCGTGCTCTCTGCGTTCGCGGTGGGTCTAGCGGCTTTCTCGTGTTTCCTCGTTATGACGCGCGCCTTCTATGCGCTCGCCGACACGAAAACACCTGCGCTGATCAACGGTGGAACGATGGTTGCAGCGATCGTCGTCGGAGCGACCCTCTTCTATTCACTGCCTGCGGAATGGTCCGTGGCCGGTCTCGCGCTCGGCCATTCAGCTGCGTATCTATTCGGGGCCCTCGTTCTCGGTAAGCGACTGGGTGGCCGCTTGGACGTCGATCTTTTCTCCGGGATCCGTGCACCGCTTGCGGCCGCGCTGGCGGGTTCGTTCGCGGCAACCCTGGTGATGGTCGCGGTTCACGCCCTGCTCCCCGACGGTTCGAAGCTGGGAGCTCTGCTGGACGTGATCGTCACCGCGGCAGCCGGGGCCGGGGCTTATGGGTTGGTCATGGCGAAGCTGGGGTCCGAACAGCTGGCCCGGATCAGGGTCTTGGCGGCGTCCCTGCGAGGTGCCCGTCGTTGAAAGCCCAAGTACGCGTGCTCGAGGTACTGGGCCGGTCGGCAGGTGGCATCGCGCGGCACGTGGCCGACGTCAGAAAAGGCCTCGACGTGAGCTGCGGCCTGAAGCTCGAGGTGGCCGGGCCCGCCGATCTGCCGCCCCACCTGCCGCGTCCCGAGCATGAGCTCGACATCCCCGACGGCTTCGTCGGACATCGCCGCGCCGCCGCTCGCTTGCGCGACGTAGTGACGGTGGGTGCGTACGACGTCGTGCATGCCCATGGGTTGCGAGCGGGGATGGATTCGTGCATCGCGACGCGCGACCGGAAGACGCGATGCGTCGTTACGTTTCACAATCTCGCACTTCCCGATGCGCCGGCGATCCGCAGGATCCTGCAGAAGAGAGCGGAGCGATCCGTCCTCGCCAGAGCGGATCGGGTGTTGGCGCCGTCGCGAGAGATAGCGGCGCACCTGAAGGAGGTTCTGCCGCAGAGCGCCGGCAGGATCGAGGTGCTGCACGTGTCGATCCCCACGCCACCCGCGACCCTGCGGAACCGCGATGTCGTTCGATCCGAACTGGGCGTGCCCGACGGTGAGCCACTGATCGTGAGTGTGGGCCGCTTCGCACCGCAGAAAGATCTCCCCACGATGATCGACGCGCTCGCACGTCTGGGCGCGGGGACCCTGGCGCTGGTCGGTGACGGCCCTCTTCGTGCGGACCTCGAGGGTTTCGCTACAGAGCGAGGAGTCTCGACGAAGGTTCGTTTCGTCGGGTTCAAAGACAGCGCGCACGACTACGTCTCTGCGGCCGACGTTTTCTGTTTGTCGTCCGACTGGGAGGCGGTATCTCTCGCGGCCCAAGAAGCCGTATCTCTGGGCGTACCCGTCGTGGCCACCGCGGTCGGAGGCATCGGCGAACTGAT
>JAXDJP010000219.1:0-5549 GCA_034665645.1 Actinomycetota bacterium
GTGGTCCTCGAGGCGATGAAGATGGAGACCGTCATCGCCGCAACGAAGGCCGGAACCGTCTCCGAGGTTCTCGTAACCGAAGGCACCACCGCCCCCGCGGGCGAAACCCTCGTCGTTATCGAATAACTGCAACTCACGGCGGAGCGGCACCGCGGTGCCAGCAAGTCAAGCACTTCTGATACCAGCCTTTCCGACCCTGGGAGCTAGTAAAGGCGTAATGATGTAATCATGTAATATCGCTTGCAAAGATGGCGAAGGAGGCAACCATGGAAGAGCTAAAGGGCTGGTTCGCGGGGGCGCTTACCGAGAAATGGTTCACCGGCCCCCCCGAGGTAACGGCCGATCGCGAGGAGATCCTGGTCGTCGGGACGCTCGAGGACGTCGAGCGGGGAGATCTATCGGACGAGGCGCTGAAGGCCGCTCGCGAGGCGCGTATCGAGCGCTTCCGCGAGGACACGAGGGCGCAGCGGATCCGCATCGCCAGGGACGCTGAGCGGCGCTTTGAACGCAAGGTCGCGTGGGGCGCCAAGTGCGGCGACGTTCGTCAGGTGTTCACGACGCTGGCGATGCCGGTCATGACGCGCCTTCGGATGGATCAGCGGCGCGTTCTAGACACACTCGTCGAGGCCGGCGTTGCGCGCAGCCGCAGTCACGCCCTCGCCTGGTGCGTGCATCTCGTTGGCAAGAACGAAGAAGAGTGGATCGGCGGACTACGCGACGCGTTGAAGCACGTGGAGAAGGTGCGCGCCGAAGGACCCGGGAGCTCTAAGGACTAGACGTTATGGGCTCGGCAGCACGCGGAAATGCGTAGTCACAGTCGCCGTTGGCCCGTCTCCTTGCGCGGACGCAAAGGCCTCGTACCTGCCGGTCGCGAGAGGAGCGGGGAAGTCGTAGCTCCACTTTCGTAATCCCGTGGGGCGGAACCATCGAGGGATCGCGCAGTAGCCGATCAGGAAGGTTCGTTGGCGGCGGGACCACCACGAGCACCTGCCGTCCGGGAGTTTTCTTTGGAGCGCGATCCGCACTTTCTTCAATGCGTCGGGAGGAGCGAGCGCTGTTCCGGCAGTCCCCGAGAGACGCTTGAGATCGGTGACGCACTCACCGTCGGGAAGGTTGTTGAACGTCACCGTGAAGGCCGGGTCGGTGGCGATGCTGGGGGTGACCGCAGGGCTCGGAACGTCGCCCGGCGGTGTCCACGCCGTATTGGCGGCTCCTGAGATCGGCTGCCAATCGATGCGTTCAGCCCCCCGTCCGTCCTGGGTGTTGACGCGACCTGCGATCTTTTCTTCGCTGGTCGTGCCCCACCAGTTGTCGGTGGCGTCGACCTCGAACGGCGCCAGCGCTTGAACGTCGAACGACCAGAAGTCTGAGTTCTGAGGGCCGCGCAGGATGTCGTTCTGGTGGATCTCCCACGCCGCGCCGGGGCCGGGGCAGTCGTAGATCGGCTTCCACCGCGCCACGATGTTCGCGGCGTTGTTCCAGAAGTCGTTCTGCGTGACGTTGATCACGTTCACCGCGTAACCGGACAATCCCGTGCCGTTGTTCTCGAACTGGTTCCCCGAGATCGTTACCGCTACGCCCTCCGGGCCCACGATCTGAAAGGCGCTGTCGTTACTGGCGAAAAGGTTGTTGCTCACGGTCGGAGCGTCATAACGAGAGAGCAGCCCCGTTCGAGCGAACTCGACGATGGTGTGCTGGATAACCGTGTCGGTGTCCGCCGGCACGTCCGCTTCCCCAACGAGAACGATTCCGCCCCACTTCTCGGTGCCGTCCCTGCGGAAGACGATCGGGTCGGCTTCGGTACCGGTCGCCTTCAAGGTGCCCGCAACGAACAGCCGGGCCCCCGGGGCGCTACGAACGACGACCCCGGGATCGATCGTCAAAGTCGTGTCCTCGGTGACGGTGGCGTCTCCGGCGAGCACGTAAGGGCTCCCCGCGAGCGTCCACGTCGTGTCCTCGGTGATCGAGCTGCCGACCGGAGTGGCCGCGAGAGCGGCCCACCCCGATGCGACAAGCGCTAGAGCGGCGGTAGCCAAGGCCACTGCCGCGGAGATGAAGCGTCGGTTCATCTAGGGACCCCCTCGTGAGCGTTTGTTAGATGTTGCCATCCCGCTGCGCGAGCGTCTAGGGGTTCCCGGCCCCGTTCTCTAGGCGAGCAGTGCGCGGGCGATGACCATCCGCTGGATCTCGGACGTCCCCTCGAAGAGCGTGTAGATCTTCGAGTCGCGGTACCACTTCTCGACCGGGAAGTCCTTGATGTAGCCGTAGCCGCCGAGGATCTGGACGGCCTTCTCGGTGACCATCACGGCGGTCTCGCTGCCCTTCACCTTGGACATCGATCCCTCGGCTTTATGGAACGGCTGGCCGGTCGCGGCGAGCCAGGCGGCCTTATAAACGAGCAGCCGCGAGCACTCGATCTCTACGGCCATATCGGCAAGGTGGTTCTGGATCGACTGGTGCTGCGCGATGGGCACGCCGAACGCTTGACGCTCCTTCGCGTAATCGCGCGCGAACTCGAACGCCGCGCGCGCGATGCCGACGGCCTGGATAGCGACGGTGGGCCGTGTTACCTCGAACGTCCGGAGGGCGGCGGAGGAACGGCTCGACTCGCCTTTACGAGCTTTCTCGAGTTTCTTCTCGAGGCGATCCATGCCGCCGAGGACGCGATCCACGGGGATCCTGCAGTCCTCGAGGATGACCTCGGTCGTGTTCGACGCGCGGATGCCGAGCTTCTTCTCTTTCTTTCCGGGACGGATCCCGGGGTCGTCTTTCGAGATGATGAAAGATGCCTGACCGCGGTGCCCAAGCTCGGGGTCGACGGTGGCAACGATCACGTAAACGTCGGCGACGCCGCCGTTCGTGATGAAGACCTTCGTTCCGTTCAGCACCCATTCGTCGCCGTCGCGTACCGCTTTAGACCGCAGCGATCGGACGTCCGATCCGGCCTGTGGCTCGGTGACGCCGAACGCGCCGACCTTCGGGTCCTCGGGAGTCCCGAACATCTTCGGGGCCCATTCCATCAACTGCTCGGGGGTTCCCACGTTGGCGAGGGCCGAGAGCGGGAGCCCGGTCCCCATGATCGCGAGACCGATGCCCGCGCAGCCCCAGAAGATCTCCTCTGCGACTATCGGGAGCGTCAGGCCGGTTGGGTCTTGCTGAGCCTGCATGTAGATGTCGAGGCCGTAGAGGCCGGACTCGGCTGCCTTTTTGAGCACCGGCCACGGGAATTCCTCGGTTTCGTCGTACTCGGCCGCCACCGGCCGGATCTCCTTCTCGGCGAATTCGTGAGCCCACTTCTGGAGCTCGATGTGTTCCTCGCTCAGGGTGAAATCCACGTGTCCTCCAAGGTTGGGATCGAAGCGGGATGCCGGCCTCATACTTGACTAGCCGGTCAAGTTTTACATAAGGAAGGATGGGGTGCACGCCGGTCGAAAAGCGACTGCTCTCGCCCCGGTTCGATCGAAAGGATCCAGGTGAGCGACGAGCTGCTGAAACACGAAGAAGTCATCTCCTACGAGCGTCTCTACCGCCTGTGGGAAGAGAACAACTGGAGCGCCACCGGCATCGACTTCAGCGTTGACGCCGTCGACTGGCGCACCAAGCTCACCGATACGCAGCGCGACTCCGCTCTCTGGAACTACGCGATGTTCTTGGTCGGCGAGGAAGCCGTTGCGCGCACCCTGACACCCCTGCTCGACGCGGCCCCCTGTTTCCCCGAAAGCATCTTCTTGACAACACAGGTCGTCGACGAGGCGAGGCACCACGTCTTCTTCGATCGTTTCATGCGCGAGGTCGCGGGTCAGGGCGTCGATACGGGTTCGACGTTGAACGCGATGCGTCCATATCTAACGTGGGGCTTCCGGCACGTGTTCGCGGAACTCGACAACGTGACGGAAGCGCTGAGGAAGAAGCCGAAGGACAAAGCGTTGATGGCGCAGACGATCGCTCTCTACCACGTGGTGATCGAGGGAATGCTCGCAGTGCCGGGCCAGCACTTCATCAAACGCTACGTCGACAAGTTCGAGATCCTCCCGGGATTCGCTGCCGGCATCCGCAACGTAGCTCGTGATGAATCGCGGCATGTGGCGTTCGGCATCAAGTTCCTCGGCGAGCTCATCAGGTCGTCGGCCGAATGCCGTGCGGCGGCGATAGAGATGTGGGACCGAGTGATGCCGTTCTCCGTTGGGGTTTTCGTTCCGCCCGGTCGCAACCGCGAGTACGCCGAATGCTTCGACTTCACCCTCGAGGAGATCTACGCATTCGGGCTGCGCTCGTTCGAGACGAAGCTCAAGCGGCTCGGGATCCATCCTTCGGAGATCAGACTCTTATCGCGCGACGACCTGACTAATTCCTACGAGGAACGAGCGCGGCGCATGTGGCTGTTGGTCGACGCCGGAGTCGTCGGCGACGACGAGCGCGAACCACAGCTGACCCAAGAGACCTTCGAGATCCTCTTCGAGGGCATGGCCCGTTCGACCAACATCGAGCTTGCGCGTTCCTTGGGCGGGCCCATCGAATGGGACTTCGCAGACGGTGAGCCCTGGCACCTGGTCGTTGCGGACGACCACGTTGAAGCCAAGCCGGGTAGAGGCGGCGAACCCTCGCTCAGGCTGGAGATCAAGACGCCCGACTGGGCCCGCATCGTCGTAGGGAGAACCGATGCTCGCTGGGCATTGCTGACGCGCAAACTCCGCGTGCATGGATCTTTGTCGGCGAAGGCGAAATTGGCGAAGCTTTTCAATTAGCTAATGTGGCGTTCATGAACTTCGATCTCTCGCCCGAGCAACAGGATTTCCAGAAGGTCGTCCGCTCGTTCGTCGACGAAGCAATACGTCCGCACGCAGAACGATGGGACGAAGAAGCCGAACTGCCGATGGATGCGGTCAAGCAGATGGCCGAGCTCGGGCTCTTCGGCCTTCCCTTTCCCGAGGAGTACGGCGGGGCCGGAGCCGACTTCCTCACGCTGTGCCTTGCGATCGAGGAGCTGGCGCGAGTTGACTCCTCCCTGGCGATCACGCTCGAGGCCGCGGTCGGCTTGGGGGCGATGCCGATCTATCGGTTCGGCAACGAGGATCAGCGCCAGAGATGGCTCCCGCCCTTAGCGGCCGGCGAGAGCCTGGCCGGCTTCGGTCTGACCGAGCCCGGCGGAGGCTCGGATGCCGGTGCCACCAAGACGCAAGCTCGGATCGATTCTGGCGAGTGGGTGATCAACGGTTCCAAGTCGTTCATAACGAACTCCGGCACCCCGATCACTTCCTTCGTCACGGTCACAGCGATCACCGGGGACACCGCGGGGAAGAAGGAGATCTCGGCGATCATCGTGCCCACCGGAACGCCCGGATACGAGGTCGGCAAGCCGTATCGAAAGATGGGCTGGCATCACTCCGACACGCACGAACTCTCTTTCAACGACGTGCGCGTCCCCGAAGAAAACCTCCTGGGCAACCGCGGCGAAGGGTTTAAGAACTTTCTCAAGATCCTCGATGATGGTCGCATCGCCATCGCCGCACTTGCCGTGGGTCTCGCGCAAGGGTGTGTAGACGAAAGCA
>JAXDJP010000220.1:0-3172 GCA_034665645.1 Actinomycetota bacterium
TCTCGGAGCGTCCCATCTCGATCGCAAGCTGCCGGAGTTCGGGGCAATACGGATCCGCGTACGAGATGTGCGTCGTGAGTGGCCCGTCGTAGAACGTGTCCTTCCGTCCGGCCGTTCGGTCGACCAACTGATCGCAGACGACGAACTCGCCGGGCTTCACGTCCTTCTGCAACGATCCGGCAGCGCACGGTCCGATGATCCGCTCGACGCCCAGCTCTTTGAGAGCCCACACGTTCGCGCGGTAGTTGATCGAGTGGGGCGGCAGCTCGTGCTTACGGCCGTGTCGCGGCAGGAACGCCACGGGCAGACCCTCGATCTCACCGACCGCGATCGGAGCCGATGGTTCGCCGTAGGGCGTATCGACCGTTACGTCCTTGACGTCGTCGAGGAGGGAATAGAAACCCGAACCTCCGAAGATGCCGATCCGGGCGGTCTGCGATGCCATCAAGACTCCTTTTTCGAGGTTGAACCGGACGAGGACGGCGATGACGCTGCTGAGGAAGAAGATGAGTCCGAGGACCCGCCCGACGAGCCCTGGCCTTTGCCGCCCGAGTCGCCGGCTTTCTTCTTGTCGGATCCGGCGTCCTTGGTCCCCTCGGAGCTGGATCGAGACGAAGACGATGATTTCTTCTTGGCGTCGGTGGCATAGAACCCGGAACCTTTGAAAACGATCCCAACGGGGGAGAACAACTTGCGTAGCTTTCCACCGCACACGGGGCAGGTCTCCAGGGGAGGGTCGGTGAAACTCTGTTTAGCCTCGGTCCTCTCGCCGCAGGCGGTACATGCATATTCGTACGTAGGCATCCTGGCATCCTCTCATCCCGCCGTTCGCTCGGCGCACCTGAGGGGCTCTCGGTAAAGTGGCGGTCCAGAGCGGTCGATTATCAGGGCAAAAGGGAAAGTTGAGTCCATGTCACTTCAGCGTCGACTGACACTGATCTTCGTCCTCATAGTCATCTTGCCTCTGGCCGCCGCAGGCTTCTTCGTCCAGCGGCTGGTGGTCGGCGAGGTGGAGAGGCGCGCCGTCACGGCCCTCGGTCCCGCCCTCGACGCATCCCTCGCCGTTTACAACGGGCGGGCGGACGTTCTTCCCGACCGGGTCGGCAACCTCCTTCGCGTGCCGAAGTTCGGTGCCCTCCTCGAGCAGGAAAAGAGCGCCGAGGTCGGCCGCTTCCTCCGCACCCGTATGGGTTCTGACACCGGGATCGATTTCCTTATCGCACTGGACGAGCACGGGAAGGAGCTCGCATCGAGCGCTCTTCCGGGCCAGTTCTTGTCGGGCTTCCGCCCGCCGTCGACGGCTCAGGTCCTCAAGACGCCTCCCGGAACGGGCGTCGGCTTCTATCGCACGCCCGCGATCCCAGTCCGCGTCCTCGGCAAAGGCGACGTCGGCAAGGTCGTCGGCGGGATGTGGCTCGACCAATCGTTGCTGGCGGCGGCCTCTCAGGATGAGGTGACGCTTTCCGTTGTGGCGGGGGACTCCTTGATCGCATCGACCGGTGTCGCAGGAAAGGTCCAACAGGTCCAGATCGATCCGGTGGCACCATTCAAGATCGACCTCGGAAGCGGTAGCGGCGAAGCGCGCGCTCGGAGCCTTGGTGGCGACATGACTTTGGTCGCATCTACTCCGATCGCCCCGATCAATTCGCTCGGCCGACGGGTACTCACCTCTCTCTTGCCGCTCGTCCTGCTGGCCCTCGTTGGCACCACGGCCCTCGCGTACCTATTGGCACGTCTCATCACGCAGCCCCTTGGAGAGGTCGCGGAAGGTGCCAAAGCGATCTCGGAGGGTCGCTTCGACCACCAGATCCCGGAGCGGTCACGCGACGAGGTCGGACAACTCGCGGCTGCTTTCAACGACATGACGGATCGACTAAAGACCACGGTGACCGAGCTCTATTCATCGCGCGATCAGCTGCAACGAGCCGTGCGCCGGGTCGGCGAGACCCTTCGTTCGACCCACGACATGGGACAGATGCTCGAGTCGATCCTGAACACCGCGGTCGACTCCGTGATCGCGGATGCCGGTGTCGTGTGGCGCTTCACGCCGACGAGGGATTCGCTGTACCCGAGCGCGGTGCACGCGATCCCTGCAGACGATCTAAGGACCATCGCTATCGGTGAGGGCGCCGTCGGTTTCGCCGCCGAGCGCGCTCTTAACGTGTTGATGCCCGATCACGACAGCGCCGTGCGCGTCTCGAACAACGAGCCCTCGTTCTCTCGGATCATCGCGATCCCGCTGTTCAGTCAAGATCGCGTTACCGGCGTGCTCGCCGTGTATCGGAAGGAGGAAAGTCCCGCCTTCACCATCGAAGACGTCGACACCGTTCTGTTCTTGGCCGAGCAAGGCGGGGTCGCTATCGAGAACGTGCAGTTGCACGAGGAAGCTCGACGCCTGTCTCTCACGGATGGGCTGACGGGGGTCTGGAACAGGCGTTTCTTCCAGATGCAGTTCCGGCAGGTACTGGCCACGGCCACGCGGTTCGACCGTCCTTTCAGCATCCTGATGCTGGACATCGACCATTTCAAAGACGTCAACGACAGTCACGGGCACCAACGAGGTGACGCGATCCTGGTCGAGTTTTCGCAGCGCGTGAGCCGCACCGTACGTGAGGTCGACACGTTCGCTAGGTACGGGGGAGAGGAATTCATCTGTCTCCTCTCGGAGACCGAATTGATGGGAGCGGTAACGACGGCCGAGAAGATCTGCGAGGTCATCCGCAGCGAGCCCTTTGGCTCTCCGGGCGAGCCCCCGGTTCACTTGACGCTCTCGATCGGGGTAGCGGCGTATCCGGATCACGGAGACAACTTCCGCGTGCTCGTCGAGGCCGCCGACCGTGCGCTTTATCGCGCTAAGCAGGGGGGCCGGGATCGGGTCATCTCCGCCGAGCGTCGCCCTCCGGGTCCGGGCCTCAAGCTCGCTCGCTAACGCTCGGGTCTCGTACACTCGCCGTCCGATAAGGAGGCGTGTTGAAAGTACGTAAGGCGGTTATTCCGGCAGCGGGACTTGGTACGAGGTTCCTGCCGGCGACCAAGGCGATGCCGAAAGAGATGATCACGGTCGTCGATCGGCCGTGCATCCAGTACGCGGTCGAGGAAGCCGTGCGCGCCGGGATCGACGACATCTTGATCGTGACGAGTCGCGGTAAAGAGTCCTTGGGCGATCACTTCG
>JAXDJP010000221.1:0-2559 GCA_034665645.1 Actinomycetota bacterium
GGCCCTGGAGCCGGGCCTTCAGACCCGTGCCTACATCTACAATATGCTGCTCCACGACAAGGCGACGGACGATCGGTTGCGGCGCTTCGAGAACTGGCTGCAGAGTTTCAACCTGTCGCAAGAGGCCTCCGACGGATCCGTGCAGGCTCTCGTGGCCGCGGTTCGCAAGCGGAACGATCTGGCGCAGCGGTGGTACCTGCTGAAAGCCCGCGTGCTTGGCATCGACCAACTCGCTTATTACGACCGGAACGCTCCGGTCATCGCCGACGATCCAGATGTGTCGTGGGAAGAAGCACGAACGACGGTTCTCGATTGTTACTCCTCGTTCTCGCAAGAGGCAGGCGATCTCGCCGGGCGTTTCTTCGACGAGAGATGGATCGATGTCGAGCCGAGAACGGGCAAGGTGCTGGGTGCTTTCTGTGCTCCGACTGTCGCGTCCCACCATCCGTACGTGCTGCTGAACTACACGGGCAAGCGAACCGATGTACTGACGCTGGCTCACGAGCTTGGGCACGGCCTCCATCAGGCGCTCGGGAGCGCACAGGGACCCTTCCATCACACGACCCCGTTAACGGTGGCCGAAACCGCGTCGGTCTTCGGCGAGGCGATCGTGTTCAACCGTCTCGTCGAGACGGCTACTTCGCCGCAATCTCGCTTCTCGCTGTTGGCGCAGAAGGTCGAGAGTTCGATCGCCACGATCTTCCGGCAAGTGGCGATGAACCAGTTCGAATCACGCGTACATAACGCGCGCCGCACGGAGGGTGAGCTCGACATCCAGCGTTTCGGCGACATCTGGATGGAGACCCAGGTGGAGATGCTCGGCGACTCCGTCGACGTTGGCGACGAGTACCGCACGTGGTGGTCCTACGTTCCCCACTTCATCGATGTCCCCGGGTACGTCTACGCGTACGCTTTCGGGAACCTCTTGGCGATCTCCGTTTACTCGATGTACGTGCAGGAGGGCGAGGGATTCGTGTCGTCGTACTTGGAGATGCTCCGGGCCGGGGGCTCGAAGTCGCCCGAAGATCTCGCCAAGATGGTCGATTGCGACCTCACCGATCCGTCTTTCTGGGAACGAGGGCTGGCGCTCGTGGAGGGTGATATCGCCGCGGCGGAGGAAGCTGCTGCGGCGGCGGGTCTTAGCGGGGGGTCTTCTTAGCCGATCGAGAAGCGGCACGACACGAGCCGGTGGTCCGAGTAGACCTGAGCTTGGCTCGCCGCATCCACGCCGGCTTCGACGATCCCGACGCCCTCGCTTGCAAACACGAAGTCGATACGGCTGCGCTTGCGTCCCGTGTTCCCATCGCAGAGAACGCCCTCTTGCGTCTGCTCGTGCGTCCATTGCTCCGCGATCGAGCGATTGGAGGCCTGGCAGAACGACTTGACCGAGTCGGCGTACGAACGGCCGTCGAGCTGCGACTCCTTGGTGATGGACTTCCACCATCCGAGGGGCGCCGAAGTTTCTTCGAGGTCGCACTCGCGCTCGACGTCGACGCAACGTTTATTGAAGTCACCGGCGATGAAAGTGGCGTGGTCTCGTCCAGCCAAACGTCGTCGTAACTCCTCGATGTTGGATCGACGGCAATCGCCCCCCTTCGGATAGCGGGGCGAAAAGTGAACGGCCGCGACGGTGAAGGCCTGTCCGCTGCCCAGGTGTTTAAGGTCGGCGATCTGAAAGAGGGCCTTCGGTTCGCAGAGGTCGCTCCATTGCTCGACCGCGCCGGTGCCGACCGTCTTGGTGTTGACGACCGCTTTCGCCCGCCCTTTGCCTGAGGGTTCCGCAGGTGCGTAGGCGACGTCCGACCCGTAGACGCCGTCGAGCTGCGAGATCAGCGTGACCAGTTGATTCGGGTTCATCTCGTTCACTACGACGACGTCGGGCGCCGCTTCGTCCGATCCCTGGGTGTCTAGACGCCGTGAACGTATCGAGGACGCGAGGGAACTGAGCCTTGCGTCGTCGGCGTCCTTGGCTTGTTGCCGTGCGTTAACGGTTACTAGCGAGATCTCCATGGCGGCACCCTACTTAACGAGAGTCGCTACTTAGTTCTTCTGCACTCTCCATAGTGACGCGGCGATGAGGATCAACGAGAAGGGAGCGATCCAGGTCCCAAACCCCGTTGCGACCGCTATGGGATCTGTGCGCATGATCATCACGTCCAGCGTGGGCCACCCCCGCGCAACGAGCGCGCCGGCCCCCACCAACGCCAGCGCAACTCCGCCTCCCGGGAGCGATCCGGTAAGTCTCGATGCCGCGATCGCGAACGCGGCTCCTAACAGGAGTTGATTGAGGGCGAGGTAGAGGTATGGGCCGGGATCGGTTCCCAGCGCGTTGCTCGCTCGCTCCGCCAGCAAGCCGAGGGTTAGCACCGAGGGGACCACCCATCCCAGCAAGCGCAGGCCTAGGGTTCGCCAGTAGGGAAGAGGTGCGCCGCGCAGCACGGTTTCTGCCGGGTCGACATCGCTTCCGACGATGAACGCGCAGCCAACCCCGAATCCCACCGCGAGGACGAGCAGAGGCAACAGGGTCGTGCTTTCCTCCAAGATCGCGGGTGGTAGCGC
>JAXDJP010000222.1:0-7585 GCA_034665645.1 Actinomycetota bacterium
CGCAGCTCGAGATATCGAGCTCGTCCGAACCTTTGAGCATGTATCCGCTCGACGAGATGACGTAGCGGCCGTACGCGCCGGCATCGGTGAAGCACTTACCGACCTCCTCCGGGATGGGCGCGGTGGCGGGCATCGCCAATCGGTAGAGGAAGTCACCAGTCGGTTTGGTCAGATGGAACACGATCGTTTGATCGTCCGGCGTCTCGATGCCCGAGATGCCGCCGTGGCCGGGATCGTCGCCAACCGTGAGGCCTTCGATCGTCCCCGCGTAGTACCCGCCATACAAGGCGTTCACGGACTTCGTCGCGATCCGGCGGAACGCATACTCAACGTCTTTGGACGTGACCTTCCGGTCGACCGGCGGTCCGAAGCTCACGTCATCTCGGAGGGTGAACGTGTAGGTCTTCCCGTCGTCCGACACCTGAGGCATCTCGGCGGCGAGATCGGGAACGACCTCGTTGCCTTGGGCACCCGAGACGTGACGGTAGCCAACGAGCGTTCGAAGCAACAAGTTGTCGTAGAAACCCCACGCCGTAGTGAGGTACTCGCCGGTGGGGTCGAAGCCGCTCGTGTAGCTGAACTCCTCGATCTCATACGTGACCGTCCCGCCGGCCGTGGCATCGCCCCCGGCAGTTGTGGCGGTGGACTCGTCCCCCGAGTCAGAACCGCCACACGCGGCAGCGATCATCCCCAACGTCATCAGCAGAGCCGCCAAGCGCATGCGTCGTGTCACCAACATCGGATCCCCTCCCTAAAGAGCCAACCGCCCCTATCAGGCGCGGACGTACGTGAGCCAGTCCGAATATTTCTCGTCCTCGCCCTTAACGATCGCGAAGTACTTCTGCTGGATCGCGAGAGTCACCGGTCCAGGGGGGCCGATGATGCGGCCGTCAACCTCGCGCACGGGAGTGACCTCGGCGGCGGTGCCCGAACAGAACATCTCCTCTGCGAGGTAGAGATCCGATCGCGAGATGAGCATCTCGCGGATGGGCATCCCGAGATCCGCAGCGATAGTGAAGATCGTGCTGCGGGTGACGCCGGGGAGCGGACCCGCCGACAATGGGGGCGTCAGGATCTCGCCATCTTTGACGATGTATAGGTTCTCGCCGGTCGCCTCCGAGATGTAACCCTGGGAGTTCAGCATGACGGCTTCGTCGAAACCCTTGGCGACGGCTTCTTGCTTGGCGGCAACGGAGTTGATGTACGCGCCGGTTACTTTCGCGGCCGGCGGGATGATGTTGGGGTCGTGCCGGCGCCACGACGAGATCGTCATCCGAACGCCCTCCTTCAGCGCCGTCTCGCCCAGGTACGCGCCCCAGGACCACACCGCGATCGTCACGTCGACGGGGTTGTTCTCGGGATTAACCCCAACGTCCCCGTAACCACGGAACGCGATCGGTCTCACGTAGCAACTCTCGAGCTTGTTGACGCGGATCAGATCGATCGTCGCGTCGACGAGCTCGTCGACGGAATATGGGATCTCCATCATGAAGATCTTGCCGGAGCGTTCCATCCGGCTGAGGTGATCGCGCAACCTGAAGACGGCAGGGCCGCGAGGGGTCTCGTAACAGCGGATGCCTTCGAACACGCCCGTTCCGTAATGCAGTGCGTGCACGAGGACGTGAACGGTGGCGTCCTTCCAATCGACTTGCTTGCCGTTCATCCAGATCTTCTCGACCGGCGTAACCGGCATCTAACTCCCCCTTCGATCCCGCACCATTGCGATAACCACTACCACCCCATCGGAGCTTTCAGCTTTGCAGGACTATCAGCTTTGCGTCCTTCAACCGGGCCTTATCGGCGATCCCTTGGAGGACATCTTGCGGTATCGGGGAGTCGACGGCCAATCCCATCAGCGCTTCTCCACCCTCGGTATGCCGGGCGACCTGCATGTTCGCGATATTTACGCCGGCCTCCCCCAGGAGGGTTCCGACGATCCCGACGATCCCCGGCCGATCCTCGTATCGGAAGAACGCCATCGTTGGGTGAAACGCCATGTCCAGGTCGTATCCGTAAACCCTCACGAGCCGCTCGGTATCGCGCTTCCCCACCAGTACTCCCGCGACCGAAACGGTCTCGCCTTTGCACACGGCGCGAACCTCAACGAGGTTCACGTAATCGAGTGACTGGGAGGTCTTCGCTTCCTCAACCGAGATGCCACGTTCCTTCGCGAACAGAGGCGCGTTCACGAAAGTGACGGGCTCATGAGTGACGCTGGTGAATACGCCCTTCAATCCCGAGAGAGTGACGGCCCGCGTGTCGTAGTCGGCGATCCCACCGTGGTACTCGAAACGCAAGCTCTCGATGCCCGAGCCGGCAAGAGATACCGCGATCGTTCCGAGTCGCTCGGCTAAGCGAAGGTAAGGGCGCACCGCTTCGGGGATGTCGCTACCGACATCGACGTTCACCGCGTAAGGAACGAATTCGCCGCGGAGAGCGAGGACGACCTGTTCCGCGATCGTGGTTCCGGCTTTGTCCTGAGCCTCGGCCGTGGAGGCGCCGAGATGCGGCGTGACGACCACGCCGGGCAAGGAAAACAACCTGTGCTCGGTGACCGGTTCGCCATCGAAGACATCGATCCCGGCCCCCGCGACCGCGCCTGCCTCGATGGCGTCCGCAAGCGCTTCTTCGTTGATCAACCCGCCGCGCGCCGTGTTTACCAAGCGGACCCCAGGACGCATCTGAGCGAACTCTTCGGCGCCGATGATTCCGACCGTCTCGGGGGTCTTGGGCAAGTGGATGGTGATGAAGTCCGATCGTCTACAGACCTCGGCGATGGTCTCGACCAGATCCACTCCCATCTGCGAAGCGCGCTGTGCCGAAACGTAGGGGTCGTACGCGACGAGATGCATGCCGAAGGCGTTCGCGCGCTGAGCGACCAACGTTCCAACTCTTCCGAGACCGATCACTCCAAGCGTCTTGCCGTGGAGCTCGACCCCGTTCCAGCGCTCCCGCTCCCACCTTCCGTTGACGAGGGCTTCGTGTGCCTGGGGGACGTTCCGTGCCTGAGCTAGAAGCAGGGCCATCGTGTGCTCGGCGGCCGATAGGACGTTCGACTGCGGCGCGTTGACCACGAGTATCCCTTGGCGCGTCGCGGCCTCGACGTCCACGTTGTCGAGCCCGATGCCGGCCCGGCCCACGACCTTGAGGTTCTCTGCCTTCTCGAGAAGTGAAGCGGTCACCTGCGTGGCGGATCGGATGATGAGGGCGTCGTACGCGGGGATCGTTTCGGCCAATTCCTCGGGGGACATGCCGAGTTTGACGTCGACTTCGAAATGCTCCTTGAGCTTTTCGATGCCGGCCGCCGATAGCTTCTCGGATGCCAGAACCTTCATGGGCGAATCGTACAAGTAGAGTTTGGTGATGGGGGCCCGAGTCGAACTTCGCCCACTCAGCGTCGGAGAGATCCTCGACGTCGCGATAAAGATCTACCTGAAGCATGCCTGGACGATGTGGAAGATCGTCGCGGTGGTCGTGGCCCCCGTCCAGTTCATCGGAGCCTTGATAGTGACCTCGGCCGCCCCGGACGCCGTCGTGAATCAAAACGGCATCGTCATCGTCCAAACGCAAGAGCAGCTCTCGCGGTTCAACGCCGCGAGAGGGGTCGTCGCCGCTCTCTCCGTCATTCTCATCGTCTTGGCTACGGCGGCGTGCTTCAAAGCGGTGAGCGATGCCTACCTCGGGGACGAGCCAACCTTCGGGGGGTCGTTCCGCCACGCCCTGAAGAGGTGGCGATCCATCATCTGGTTACCGAGCGTTTCAGTGATCATCTTGGTCCTTCCGTTGCTCGTCCTCGCAGCGATCACCGCGGTGCTCGAGGCGGGATGGTTGTTCGCCTTGGCCATGTTCGGAGCGGTGCCCGTGATCATCTGGATGTGGATCTCCTGGACCGTAGCGACCCCGGTGCTGCTGTTCGAGGGACCGAAGGGGACCAAGGCCTTGCGCCGTTCGTTCTTCCTGGTGCGTGGACGATGGTGGCGGACGTTGGGAGCGATCGCCGTTGGTGTGATCATCGCCGGGGTGGTGCAAGGCGCGCTCGCAGCCATCTTCTCCGCGGTCGCGTTCACCGGGTCGGCCGGCAGCTACTTCGCCAAAACAATGTCCGGTGCGATAGCGGGGACGATCGGAGGGATCCTCACGACACCCTTCCAGGCCGCGGTCGTCACGATCCTGTTCTTCGACTTCAAGGTCCGGAAGGAAGGCTTCGACCTCGAGCTACTGGCCCGGGGGATGGGATCTGCCACCGACATAGGCCCCCCTCCGGACGTCTTGCCACCCCCTCCACCACCTCGATCAACCGAACAGCCTCCCTTCTGGCCTCCACCGCCGGGCTGGAAGCCGTCCGGCTCGACCGAGGAGTGAGCTTTCTCTCCCGGTGAACCCAGATGAAGCGCGGAAAGCTGCCTCCGAGATCCTCTCGCAGCGGAAGTACCGCGCCACCACGACGCCCCGCCCCTTCCGAGGGATCCTCGACAAACTTGGAGAGTGGCTTCACCCGATAACGGAAGCTGCGCAGCGAGCATTCGCGTGGCTCGCAGCACGACTGCCCGGAGGACGCGCCTCCGTGTGGAGCATCCTCGGGGGGCTCGTTATCGTCGCGGCAGCCGGCTTTGCTCTCTGGTTGGCGCGCCGGCGAGCGCGTGTCACCGTCACGAGCGCAACGCGCCTGAGAGGCGAAGCAGGCCTGGATCCCGCCGCGCTCGAACGCGCGGCGGAGACAGCCGAGGCCGCAGGCGACCTCGAGGACGCCCTAAGACTGCGTTTCCGCGCCGGACTGCTGCGACTGGACAGAGCGAAGGTGATCGCGTTCCGCGAGTCGGTTACATCCCACGAAGTCGCCGTCCGACTACGTTCGCCGGCATTCGAACATCTCGCCCGAGATTTCGATGAAGTCGTCTACGGACGCCGGGAGCCTCGACCCGAGGACATCGCCGCAGCGCGCAGCGAGTGGGTGCAAGTCCTTGAAGAGGCAGGTGCCTCATGAAGTGGCGCTGGTTGGCTCTTGCTGCTGGGGTCGTGATCGCCGTGAATCTCGTTACGGGCATCCTCGGTTATCTGTACGGCTCGCCGACCGGGCCGACATCGTCCTCGTACGCCACCACGCCCGAGGGGGCCGGGGCTCTCGCGGAGCTTCTCGGGAGAGGCGGCCACGTTGTCTCCCAGCTGCGCGCGCCACTCGCCGACGCCGATCTCGATCTGGGCGCGACCCTCGTGGTGCTCGACCCAAACTCGATCGATCGGCGCGGCGAAGAGGCGCTCAAGCGGTTCGTTGAGAACGGCGGATGGCTCGTAGGTGGAGGGAACGACCCCGAATGGCTTTCTGGGGTGGTCGATGGTTTGCCGACGTGGACACCCGATGGAGAGGAGCGCGTCTCGGAAGGTCAAGCTCCGGAGATCGGGGAAGTGCGCTCGGTGGAAACGGCGGGAAGCGGAAGCTGGCTCGGGACCGGGTCGGGCTCGGCGGTCATCGGCGATCCCGAGCGACCGCTCGCCATCAAAGCCGTGCAGGGGTCGGGCACTGCGTTGCTGGTGGCAGACGTCTCTCCACTGCAGAACCGCCTGCTGGACCGAGCGGATAACGCCGCGTTCGCTCTGACGCTCGTGGACCCGCAAAGAACGGATGTCGTTTTCGCCGAAGCCGAGCACGGCTATCGCACCGGTTCGGGTTTGACCGCTCTGCCCTCGGGCTGGAAGTGGTTCCTGTTCGGTCTTTTCGTCGCGACGATCGCGTGGATGCTGGCGAAAGGTCGGCGGCTCGGTCCTCCGGAAGAAGCGACGCGGCCCTTACCCCCTCCCCGCATCGTCTACGTCCATGCCCTCGCAGCTACACTCGCCCGCACCGAGAGGCGGCGGAGGCCACGATGAAAGAGCTGCGAGATCGGATCGCGCGAGAGATAGCGAAGGTAGTCGTCGGCGTCGACACCGTGCTCGATCCGCTTCTTGCAGCGGCGGCAGTCGGCGGCCACGCACTCCTGGAAGGGCCACCCGGAACCGCCAAGACATTGTTGGCGAACGCTCTGGCACGCGCTCTCGGCACGACCTTCGGGCGCGTCCAGTTCACCCCCGACATGCTGCCCTCCGACGTCACGGGAACGATGGGTCTGCGGGGCGAGGAACTGGTGTTCCGCGAGGGCCCCATCTTCACGAACATCCTTCTCGCCGACGAGATAAATCGCACACCGCCGAAAACCCAAGCGGCGCTGCTGGAGGCGATGCAGGAACGAACCGTCACGATCGACGGCACCTCGCATCCTCTTCCGGAACCCTTCTTGGTGATCGCAACGCAGAACCCGATCGAGTACGAGGGCACCTACCCCGTGCCGGAGGCGCTACTCGATCGCGTCACCGTGAAAGTCGATGTGGACTACCCCACCGAAGAGGACGAGATCGCCATCCTGAAGTTGAGGCATGACGGAGTTGCGCCCGCAACACTCGACGACGTGCAACCCGTTGTCTCTTCCCGCGAGCTAGAAGAGGCGCGGCGTACCGTCGACGCTACGAGCGCGTCCGATGAAGTGCTCGCTTACCTCGCATCCTTGGTGCGGCGCACGAGGTCACTGCCGAGCGTCTCATTGGGGGCCAGCCCTCGCGCGGCCGTGCACCTTCTGGCGGCAGCGAAAGTTTCGGCTCGTCTAGCAGGTCGCGATTTCGTGACTCCGGACGATGTCGCCGCGATGGCGCTGCCGGTCTTACGGCACCGTTTGATACTGACGCCGGAAGCAGAGTTGGAGGAGTTCGGCGCCGACGACGCGGTCAGGGCCGCTCTCGCCGCGATTCCAGTTCCCCGCTGATGGCCCCCAGCCCCCGCGCGGCGTTCGCGCTCGCTCTCACTTCAACGCTGTTCTTGATCTTTCCCCCGAGCATCGGACTCCTGCTCCTTCTCGCAGTGATAACCACGACCATCGTCGACGGCGTCGTCGCCCGCTCTGCGACAAGCATCGAACGTTCCCTCCCGAAGGTGATGTCTCGCGGCGTCCCGGCCCCCTTCAGAGTGAGCATCGAGGCGTCCGATGCGAAAGTGCGCGTCAGGCAGGGGCAGATCCCCGATGTCCACTTCGAACCTCAGGAGGCCGACGGGCCCGAGCTCGAAGGAGTCGCGCTGCCCCTTAGGCGCTGGCGCCACGCGATCCCAGGCCCCGCCGCAAGGCGGGACGGCCCGCTCGGGATGGGGCGCTGGTTCCACGGCACACAGGAGGCACAGCAGGAGGTCCTCGTCTACCCCGACCTGCCGGCGGCGCGGCGTATCGCGATCGCGGTTCGTGAAGGGCGATTCGCGGAGCCGGGCCGGATCACCCGTGGCCCCCTCGGGCTCGGCACGCAATTCGAATCCATCAGGGATTACCTGCCCGACGATGACATCCGGCAGGTGAACTGGCGCGCCACCTCGCGGATGGGACGGCCGATGAGCAACCAGTACCGCGTCGAGCAAGACCGTGATGTCATGTGCGTTGTCGACTCAGGGAGGCTGATGCGCGCCCCCCTGGGACCCGATCGAACGCGCCTCGACGCGGCGCTCGACGCGACGGTTGCGATCGCGCTAACGACGGACGTCGTCGGCGACAGATGTGGAACGATCGCTTTCGAC
>JAXDJP010000223.1:0-5408 GCA_034665645.1 Actinomycetota bacterium
GCCGAAGCGCCGGCGTAAACCGAGGGCCGGCGCTTCAGCGGTGCTCATGATTGAGCGCACGGTGGATGGGACCCGTTCGTCCCACCCACCGTGCTGCTTGCTCGGTGACGCCGCTTAGCCACGTACCTCCTGCCAGCGTTGCGTCCATTCGGTGTAGTCGGTACACGTCTCGCCGCGATCGTCACCGCAATCCGTGACCGGCGTCTTCCACAGTGCGATCGTGCCGAGGAACTCGTCATCACCACAGTGGTACGTATCGGTGGCAACGTCCTTGCCGAGTTGGTCTTCGAGCAGTTTGCATGCGCTCGTGATGCTCGGCGTGCCGCCGAACCACGCGCCCACCGCCGACTGAACCTCGGGCGTCATCGTCCAGTTCATCCACTTGTACATGCAGTTCGGATGAGGAGCGTTAGACGACATCATCCAGGTGTCGGCCCAACCGGTAACGCCCTCTTCTGGTATGACCGCGTCGACCGGAACCTTGTCCGCCTGCAGCACGCCAACCTGGTACGGCCACGAGGTTCCGATGGACATGTCGCCCGCCGAGAACCCGTCGATCTCGTCCGAATAGGCCGCCCAGTACTTGCTCACGAGGTCCGACTGCGTCTTCAAGAGCTCTACCGCAGCGTCCAGTTGTTCGGAAGTGAGCTCGTAGGGATCGGTGATACCCAGATCCGGGTTGTGCGCCTTCAGGTAGAGGGCCGCGTCGGCGATGAAGATCGGGCTGTCGTACGCCGTGATCTGTCCCGCGTACGGCGAGTCCGCTTCCCAGGTCACGTCCCAACTCGTGGGTTCCTCCTTCACGACGTCCGTGTTGTACATGAGGACGTTCGGCCCCCAGAGGTAGGGAACGCCGTAGTGCTTTCCGTCGACGGTGTTGTGCCCCGGTGACTGCAACGAACTCATCACGTCGTCGAAGCCATCGATCAGGTCCATGTTGATCTCGGCCACGTCGCCGCCTGAGATGAGCCTGAGGGACGCGTCGCCGGATGCCGACACGCCGTCGTAAATCGACCCCCCGCCCTGGCGCATCAAGGTGACCATCTGGTCCGAGGTGTCGCCGTACTTAACCTTGACCTTGCAACCGGTGTCTTTCTGAAATTCGGTTACCCAGTCGTAGTTCGGATCGTTCTGACCCGACTCGACGTATCCCGACCACGCGATCAGGTTGAGAGCTCCCTCGCCCTCACCGATCGAAGTAGGAAGCGCCGAATCGTCTCCCCCGCCGGCCGTCCCCCCGTCGTTCGAATCTCCGCATGCCGCGCCCACCAGCAGCATTGCCAGCAAAACCGCGCCGAACCTCCACCTTTTCTTCAAACTCGCTCCTTCCCTCCGAGGCCCTCCGACCCCTATTCCGACTCCTCCGGTAGCACGCGATTGACATCTCGGGGCCAAACGAGCCTCACGGCCCGGCCTTTCACCTCGAGGTTCTCCATGGACGACGTTGAGAGGTTCTGCTGGACGACTACGAGCTCTCCGCCTTCGTCGAGCTCGACGACGAAGCGCGTATACGACCCGACGTAGATCACGTCTTTCACGTGGCCGGTCGCGCTCGAGTGATCGCGATCGGGTTTGTCGTCGAGCCCTGTCATCCGGATCTTCTCGGGACGAACGGTGAACGGTGCAGGAGAAGACATGAGGCGTTCGGCGATCGGGCCGCTAAGGACGTTCGAGACTCCGACGAACCCCGCGACGAACGAACTGGCCGGTCTCTCGTAGACGTCGGCGGGAGTGCCGACCTGCTCGACGCGCCCGCGGTTCAGCACCGCGAGTCGATCGCTCATCGTCAACGCTTCTTCCTGATCGTGAGTTACGTAGATGAAGGTGAGGCCGACGCGGCCCTGGATGCTCTTCAACTCGAGCTGCATCTGCTGGCGCAGTTTCAGGTCGAGAGCGCCGAGCGGCTCATCGAGCAACAGGACCCGCGGCTCGTTGACGAGTGCGCGCGCGAGGGCAACACGTTGCCGCTGTCCGCCCGATAGTTGCGAAGGTTTGCGGTCCGCCATCTCCTCGAGTTGAGCGGTCTTGATGGACTCAAGGACGCGCTCTCTTCTTTCCGTGCGGCCGACCTTCTTCACTTTCAGCCCGTACTCGACGTTCTCGTAGACGCTCATGTGAGGAAACAGCGCGTAGTCCTGGAAGACGGTGTTGACGTCGCGCTCGTTCGCAGGGATGCCGGCGACGTCCCGGCCCTGGAGGCAGATGCGACCCCCCGACGGCTGCTCGAATCCGGCGATCATGCGCAAACAGGTGGTTTTCCCCGAGCCGGACGGCCCTAAGAGAGAGAAGAACTCGCCCTCGTATATCTCTAGGTCGACGCCGTCAACCGCAGTGAAAGATCCAAAGCTCTTTCGAACGCGCTGGAGTGCGACGTCTACGGGCCGCTCGGTTGGGGCCCGCGCACCGGACTCGGATCGTTCCTGCAAGGTCCTCACGATCTTCCTTGGCCGTGACGGGGAGCCGTGTCTCCCATAGCGGTTAGTGAAGCATGGGGGAACACCTCTCGCTAGGCCGCCGGGGCGTAAATCGACGTCGGTCTTACGACCTTTTGGTTAAAGAACGACGCTCGACGTACTGGTTTCTCGGTTCGGGACTTCGCTATCGTGACTGGGGCCAAGTCCGATCCCGGGAGGTAATGAACATAGAAGCTCCGCTCGTCATAGAACACAGAGACGCGCTCATTTACATGCTCTCAGAGGCCGCCGAGTTAGAACACGCGATCGCGTGCCAGTACCTCTTCGCCGCCTTCAGCTTGAAGCAGAGCACCGATGAGGGGATCGACGAGCGTCAACTGATCGCGATCGAGCGCTGGCGCAAGCTCATCCTCGAGATCGCCACCGAGGAGATGCTTCACCTCGCGCTCGTGAACAACCTTCTGACCTCGATAGGTGCGGCCCCCCGCTTGGGGCGACCGAACCTCCCGCAGCACGGCCACTACTACCCGCCCGGCGTTCAGCTGGCGTTCGTCCGGTTCGGCGAAAGGGCCCTTCGGCACTTCCTCTTCCTCGAGCGTCCCGAGGGGATCAACATCCAGGACGCCGAGGGCTTCGACTCACTCGATGAGGCTCAACCGCTGATGTCAGAGGAGGACATCCTTCCCCGGCCCCAGCATTTCTCGACAGTCGGACATCTCTACCGTGCGATCGAGGACGGCTTTGCGCACCTCGTCGAACGACACGGTGAGGAGTGGGTGTTCCTCGGCCCCCATTACGCGCAGGCAACGCCGGAGGCGTTCTGGTGGAAAGACCTGGTCCCCGTGACCGATCTAGCTTCGGCGCGGCAGGCGATCGAGACCGTTGTCGAACAGGGAGAAGGGCCGCGGGGGCACTGGAAGGACGCTCATTACGGACGCCTTCTCGTCATCCTCGGTGAGTATCTCGAGATGAAGCGGTCGCATCCCGACTTCGATCCGGCGCGGCCGGTGGTTCCGGCATGTGTAAGCAAGATCCTCGACACCGAACCAGGAGCGCGGGTTTCCGAACCGTTCACGATGCGGCTTCTCGAAGCGTTCAACGTCGCTTACGAGATCATGTTGCAGGTCCTCGCGCGCTATTTCGCTCATGGACACGAGCGGCCCGAGCAACTTCAAACGCTCGCCGACGTTTCGGTGGGCTTGATGATCAAGGTCATCGCCCCTTTGGGCAACTTCGCCACCGCTCTCCCCGTCGGAGACGAGGCTCCAGGCAAGACCGCCGGGCCCTCGTTCGAGATCTTCTATCGAAGCGGTTTCATGCTCCCGCACACGAGGGGCGCGTGGGTGTTGATGCACGAGCGCATCATGGAACTCGAGGCGTTCGTCGGCCGCTTCTGCCACGACACGGGTCCCAGTATCGGCGGGACCGAGATACTGACCGGGGTGCAGCACGCTTTGCTCGATCTCGGGGCAAAGATGGCGGCCCACATGGATGGACTTGCCGAGCGAACCATCGCCCCCCCGCCGTCCTGGGGTCCACCGACCTGATCGTGGGCGCGGGTCGGTAGTTGCATAGGTTTTAGCCCTTCTGGGGCGTCGGGTGACCCCTATCGTCGGGTCATGACTCCCCAGAGAAGCACTTTTGCCCGCACGTCGAGCCGGCTATCGACCCCAGAACCTATGCAGGACGGAGCTCGCGGCCATCTCCTGTTGCGAGAGGCCCTGGCCTCGCACGGCCCCGCCGTCAACGGGATCGCCCGCCGCATCCTGGTCGATCCCCACCTTGCGGAGGACGTGACCCAGGAGACGTTCATAGCGTGGTGGACCAACCGCGACCGGTTCGACCCCGCGCGTGGCGACCTGCGGGCATACCTCTGCGGGCTGGCGCGGAACAAGGCGATCGACCTCGTGCGTCGCGAGGAAACCCAGCGACGGACGAAGGACACGCTGGCGCGGCGAGTCCCGGAGGCGCCGGACGACGCGACGGCTGGGGTGCTCGAGCGCTTGCAGATGCTCCCTGCCCTCAAGGCCCTAACCGCGCTTCAACTCGAAGCGCTGACCCTCGCGTATTTCGGGGGCCGGACCTATAAAGAGGTAGCGCTCGAGCTTGGGATCCCGGAAGGTACCGCGAAGACGCGCTTACGCGACGGCCTCACGGCTATGCGCACGTATCTCACCACTCCCGCGCAACCGCTGGCGGGTTGATCTAGGAGGCCAGCGCTTCCTCTAGTAGATCGGCCGCTCCCGCCAGGTCGTCGCCGAGGTAACGCCCGGGCACCCCTTGACGCGAGCGGCGGGACACGAACGCGTTCCCCGCGTAGAACACCTCCACGCCGGCGAGATCTGCTATCGCTCGGATGCTCTCGATCGCGGTCCGTCTGTTCGTGTTCATGTGGGACGTCACGACGACCGCTGCCGCCCGGCTGGAGTCGACCGCGTTCAGCAGCGCCTTTGTCGGCGTTTGGCTCCCCAACACCCGACATCTCAATCCGCGGCGAGCGAGAAGAACGTGGAACGCTTCGAGTCCCAGGCTGTGGAAGTCGTTCGGCCCGCACGCAAGCACCACGGGCTTTCGCGCCCGCGCCTCCGCCGTCACGTAAGCGTGCCTCGATAGCCACGTCCGGACCTCCTGGGATGCGAGATGTTCGTTCGCCACATCGCATCGACCCGCTTCCCACATAGCGCCCACCTCGCGCATCACGGGGAGGACGACGGATTGGATAGTCGTCTCTAGTCCCAGCGACGCGTGGGCAAGGTCGAGACTCGTTCTTATCGTTTCTGGATCGAACGCGAGCGCCGCGCTCAGGATCTCTGTCACATGGTCGCTGCCGGGTGCCGCCTCAAGCGCGCGTCGCCTGATCACCTCGGCTGCATCGCGGGCTCTGCGACCGGCTGCGATCTCGTCACGCAGCTCGCGCAACTCGCTCATCGAGGCGAGGCCGTATCGCCGGTGACTGCCTCCGGTTCGATCGGGGGTCGGGATGCCGTAACGGCG
>JAXDJP010000224.1:0-3570 GCA_034665645.1 Actinomycetota bacterium
CATCCGTCAATGTTGCACCACTCAGAGAGGGCCGCGCTAGACCGGACTTTCGCGCTCTCGGTTCGCTACTCGCGCCACCCGTTCGTGATCGGAAGACGGCGGTCACGCCCGAACGCCTTCGTCGTGACTTTCGGCCCGGGGGCCGCCTGGCGGCGCTTGTATTCGGAGCGATCGACGAGCCGCGCCACCTTCACGACGGTCTCACGGTCGAATCCGGCTTCGACTATCCCATCGATCGACGAATCTTCCTCGATGTACAGCTCGAGGATCGGGTCCAGAACGTCATACGGCGGAAGGGAGTCCGAGTCTTTCTGGTCGGGGCGCAACTCGGCCGAGGGTGCCTTCGTGATGATGTTCTCGGGGATAGCTTCCGAAAGCGTGTTGCGGTGGCGCGACAGTTCGTAGACCTCGGTCTTGAACACGTCCTTCAGAACCGCAAGACCCCCGGCCATATCGCCGTACAAGGTTGCGTATCCGCACGCCATCTCGGACTTGTTGCCGGTAGCCAGCACCAGGTGCCCGTAGCGATTAGAGATCGCCATCAGGAGGTTTCCCCTGATCCGCGCCTGAACGTTCTCTTCAGCCAGTCCCATGGGGGCGGGACCGAACGTGTTCTCCAGCACCCGCAGGTACGCATCGTAAGGAGACCTGATCGGGATCTCCAACAACTCGATGCCGAGGTTCGCAACGAGTTTGCGGGAGTCATCAACCGAATGCGAGCTTGAGAACTCCGACGGCATCGCGACGCAAAGAACGTTCTCGGGACCGAGAGCATCTGCGGCGATCACGGACGTAAGCGCAGAGTCGATGCCGCCGGAAAGACCCACGACGACACGTTCGAATCCGTTCTTACGAACGTAATCGCGAACCGCCAACCGCAAGGCTTCGTAGACCTCCTCGGCTCCCTCTCTCCTTCTCGAGACGTGGGGTGAGCATTCGCCGTGCGCTTCGCGAAGATCGAGTTTGATCCGATCAACGGAAGGTTTCGCCGCATCTCCGGCGACCCCTAAAGGAACGTCAACGATCTGGAAGTCCTCTTCGAACTGGGGGCCGCGCGCAAGAACGTTGCCATCAGGATCGATCACGAGCGAACCGCCGTCGAAAACGAGCTCGTCTTGACCACCAACGCAATTCACATACGCGATGGACGTCTTGGCGCGACGCGCGCGCTCACACAACATCTGCTCGCGCTCCCTCACTTTGCCTTTGTGGAACGGCGAGGCATTGATGTTGACGACGACCTGCGCGCCGGCATCGCCTTGGGTAACGAGGGGGCCGGTCGGGATCCACGCGTCCTCGCAAACGCAGACACCGACGACCGCTTCCTGTGTGTCGATCAGGTGATGACGTCTCCCGGCGGCGAAGTACCTGCGCTCGTCGAAGACGCCATAGTTGGGGAGGACGTGTTTGTGGTAGATCGCGGCGATCTCATTCTGATTGCAGATCGCGGCGGCGTTAAAGATGTCGCCATCGCGCTCGTCCACGAAGCCGATGACGGCTACGAGATCGCCGCAGCGGGAAGCGAGGTCCTTCACCGCCGCGATGTTGGCTCCGACGAAGCTCTTCTTCAGAACGAGGTCCTCGGGCGGGTAGCCGGTGACGGCGAGCTCCGGAACCGCTAAGACCTGGGCCCCCTCATCGAGGGCTCTATCCATCGCAGCCGCGACCTTCGACGTGTTGCCGGAGATATCGCCGACAACCAGGTTCAACTGAGCCAGGGCGATCCGAACCATGTCTCCAGCCTACGGCTGACGCTCGCTTTCCTGTTTACGTGGACGAAACGTGAGAGTCGTAATGTCCAACATCGTGGAAAGACAGCAGGACTACGTTCTAAGGACGATCGAAGAGCGCGGCATCCGACTCGTGTGGCTGTGGTTCACGGATGTACTGGGGTTCTTGAAGGCCTTTGCCGTTACCTCCGAGGAGTTGGAGCAAGCCTTCGACGAGGGCATCGGATTCGACGGATCGGCCATCGAGGGCTTCGCGCGCGTCCAGGAATCCGACATGTTGGCGCGGCCCGACGCCTCGACGTTCCAGATCATGCCCCGCCGGGGCAATCCCTCCGAGGAGGGGACGGCGCGGATGTTCTGCGATATCTACACGCCGGACGGGCGGCCGTTCTGGGGCGATCCCCGTTACGTCCTGCGCCGCAACCTGAAGAAGGCAGCGGAACGCGGCTTTACCTTCTACGTGCACCCCGAAACAGAGTTCTTCTTGTTCAAGAGCCCATCGGATGCAACGCCGATCGATTCCGGCGGCTACTTCGACCTCACTCCAAATGCGGTCACTCAGGACCTTCGCCGCGACGCGATCAGCGTCCTCGAGCGCATGGGGATCCCGGTCGAGTTCTCCCATCACGAGGTCGCACCGTCGCAACACGAGATCGACCTGCGTCACGCCGACGCGCTGACTATGGCCGATTCGGTGATGACGTTCAGGCTCGTCGTCAAGGAGATCGCGGCCGAGCGCGGCATGTATGCGACGTTCATGCCGAAGCCGTCAACGGAACTACCGGGCTCGGGCATGCATACACACCTTTCGTTGTTCGAAGGCGACCGGAACGCATTCCACGACGGCAGCGACGAATACCACTTATCGAAGGTCGCTAAAGCCTTCACGGCGGGGTTGCTGAAACACGCACGCGAGATCACCTTGATCACGAACCAGTGGGTGAACTCTTACAAGCGACTCATCACTGGCGGTGGCTACCCGGTTCCCGAGGCGCCCGTTTACGTATGTTGGGGCCGGCACAACCGCTCCGCCCTCATACGCGTGCCGATGTACAAACCGCGCAAGGACCAGTCGACGCGCATCGAGTTCCGGTCACCCGACCCGGCGTGTAATCCCTATCTCGCATTCGCGGTGATGCTCGCCGCCGGCCTCAAGGGGATCGATGAGGGTTACGAATTGCCGGATGAGGAAACCGACAACATCTACGAGATGACGGAGAACGAGCGGCGGGCTCGAGGGCTCGCGCACCTCCCCGACGACCTCAACGAAGCCATCCGAGAGATGGAGTCGTCCGATCTAGTCGCGGAGACGTTGGGCGAGGAAGTCTTCGAATATCTCCTTCGCAACAAGCGCGCTGAGTGGGGCCAGTACAAGTCCTATGTGTCGCCTTACGAAGTAGAGCGTTACCTTCCGCTCCTGTAGCTCTTAAGCGCCGGCTCGGCGATACCTCATCGTGACGGGCAGGCGAGTCGCTCCAACCCAACGCGGCCCCCAGTAGTAAGGGTCGTACAGGCTGCGGATCTGCACCCCTCCCGAAGAAGTGGAGGAGATGAACCTTCCGTTTCCTATGTACATGCCGGCGTGACCGACCTGCGCGCTGGTGGTCCGTTGGAATACGAGATCTCCGACCTTCAACTTCCCGCGCTTCCAGATGCGTGCGAAACCGCGCCTCTTCGCGAGATCGAACTGTCGCTGAGCGGAGTGAGGAAGGTCCGCTCCTACGGCGCTGAACACCCAGCGGGTGAAGCCGGAGCAGTCGAACCCGGACGGGGACGTGCCACCGGAACGATAGGGAGCGCCCAATTGGTTGCGGGCCCGGTGCCGCAGTTCATGTCGTTG
>JAXDJP010000225.1:0-3085 GCA_034665645.1 Actinomycetota bacterium
CCGAGGATCAGATGGCGACCGGCGACGAGACGTGTGGCGAAGATGTCACCACGCCGGACGACGTTCTCGGCGACTCCGAGGAAGCCGGGCCGACGCCGGACGACGTGCTCGGTCTTGTCATCAAGCGCGGCAGCAAGGCCTCGCCCCAGGTGCAGGCGGATACGGTTGCGCAAGCGGCCGGCGAGGCCCTGAACGAAAGGGCCGCCCTTCCGTTCACCGGAGGCGACATCCTCCCGCTGCTCTTCGTCGGACTTGCGTTGATCTTCACCGGCGTGATGGCCGCTCGATTTCGCAGGCAGAGCCGCTAAGAACGATCCCTAAAAAGTCAGGGACTAAAGGGGGCCGGTTCTCCGGCCCCCTTTTTCGCGCTTCTTAGACTCTCCCGAAAAGCCCGTCGAAAATGTCGCCGGAGATGGTTATCGTTAGCGTCTCAGTTCCGTCGACCGCCGAGGGAGTGATGCCCATGAAAAGGTTGGACGAGATCCGAGCAGTCACATACGACTGCTGGGGGACGCTCCTGAGGGATCGGGACTGGAAGGGCGCTACGGACTTACGCGTAAGCGCCCTTCGTCGTTTCTTGGACCTGGACGAGACCGGGGCGCGCGACCTTCTAGATGAAGCTTGGCGCAAGCACGACGAAGCATGGAAGCAGATCGAGACGTTCGGAGCCGGCCGCATGGCCGCCTATTGCCTCGAGGCACGCGGGGTTTCGGACGACGACACGATCAAGGCACTCACCAAGGAGTTCGAGGAGGCGAGTCTGCAAGGAGGCGTCGAGGCAGTTGACGGCTCACGCGAGATCCTCGAGACGCTGCGCGGCAGGAACATACGCCTCGGACTCGTTTGCGACACCGGATTTTCGACGGGCCGCGTCGTTCGTCAACTGCTGACCGACGCCGGTTTGATCGACTATCTAGAGGTTCTCTGTTTCTCCGATGAGGTCGGAGTGCCCAAGCCCGGGAACGAGATCTTCGCTAAGGCGCTCGCCGAGCTCGGCGCGCGGCCCCCCGAGGCGATCCACGTCGGAGACCTCAAGCGAACCGACATCGCAGGAGCTCACGATGTCGGGATGCATACCGTCAGGTTCAAAGGCGTCCACGACGACCAGAGCGACGCGCGCGAGGCAGACTGCGTGATCTCTCGACACGAGCAGATCCTCGACTGCCTGAACGAGTAGCTACAACCTAGCGAGAACCTCGCTGCACCAATCCGGCCGACAGAACCTCGGCGAAATCCGGGTCCGTCATGCAGCGCGCCTGCGCCAGAGCCTCCGCGTCCATCCCCGCGTCCAGCGAGAGCCGGACGGCGTTGTCCACGAGTGCCTTGGCCTCACGCACCGGGCGAAACGGAGCCTTGCCGAGTCGTTCGGCGAGCTCGTTGGTGGCGGTTTCGAGTTCCTCGGGAGGCACCACGAGCTCCGCGAGACCGATCCGCTCGGCCTCGACCCCGTCGATCCTCTCCGCGAGCCAGATCATCTTCTTCGCCCGGCCCGCTCCCACCAGTTGCGGCAGCCGCGTAGAGCCGCAGAGGTCGGGGATCAAGCCGTAGCGCGCCTCGAGAAGGCCCAGCTTCGCGTCGGCGGTCACGACGCGCAGATCGCATGCGAGCGCAAGTTGCAGTCCGGCGCCGTAGGCATGGCCCTGCACCGACGCGATCGTCGGCATCGGAAGCGCGGCGATCCTGCGGAAGCCCGCCTGCGCTCTGGCGATCGTCTCCTCCATCGCTCCGTCGACGCTCCCGATCGCGCTGAGGTCGATCCCACTCGAGAACGAGCGGCCCTCGCCCGTAACCACGACCACGCGCACGTCGTGATTCGACACGATCGATTCGGCGGCCGCAGCGAGGCCGTCGAAGACCTCGAAGTTCATCGCGTTCAAGACGTCGGGACGACGAAGTCTTATGTCGGCGCGCGCTCCCGAAACGGAAACCTCAACGGGGCCTGCCATCAGCCCACCGACCTGTATCCGCCAGAGCTATGGGTCGTGTAATGGGGATGGTGCTCGCAATTCCGCCGCCGGTCGGCGTCGACACACAGATCCTCGCCACGTCCTGCCCACACCCGGTTCCAGCCGCCTTGCCCGTAGATAGTGTCGTCGCCACGGCGTCCTCTGATGCGGTCGTTGCCGCCGACCCCGCCGGTGATGTTGTTGGGTCCCTCGTCACCGAACAACCGATCGTTGCCGCCGCCCCCGTAGATGCCCTCGACGCCCTGTATGCGGTCGAGTCCGGCTCCCCGCGCGATGCCGGCCGCCAGATCCACATAGAGAGGCTCGTTCACGGCACCGAATGAGACCTCGTCTCCCCGCCACCTGCCCTGGTTGAGATAGCGACCGGCCCCGCCGTGCATCTCATCGGCTCCCGGCCCACCGGCGAGCCCATCGACGCCTCGTCCGCCGCGAAGGACATCCCTCCCGCCTCCGCCGGCGAGGAAGTCGTTCATGTAGCCGCCCACCAATAGATCCGCGCCGGTCCCGCCGTTGACGCTGTTGAAGCCGTGGCCGAGCCGCACGCGATCGTCACCGGCACCCGCCGTCACGTAGTCGCCTTTCGTTCCTCCACAGATCCGATCATCTCCGCCGAGCGAATCGATCTCGTCGCTTTCCCCTTTGCCGACGATGACGTCGGCTCCGGGAGTTCCCCGTAATCGGTCGCGTCCCTCGGTACCGACGATGGTGGCGACGCGGCCGAAACAGCGCGGGGGAGTGCCGGCCTGCACCGCCGTGGTGAGGAGGATCGTGCTCAGGGATGCACACGCGACGAGCGCCGCGACCCGACGCATCTTCTAGTAGGCCCGGGCCCAGGTAGCCCACTCGGTGCCGGGCTTGCCGCATACGACACACGGAGCGTGCGGGGATTCCTGCTCGAGAGGGAGATGGCGGATCGACGCCTTGGTGTCTTCGGTGACCTTTTTCTCGCACCACTCGTCACCGCACCATGCCCCCACCCAGAAACCCCCGGCAGAGGCCATCCCTTCGACCAGGTCGTCGTAGGCGAAGAACTCATGCGTGTTCTCGTTGCGGAACGTCTTGGCGTCGTCGTAGAGCATCTGCCAACTCTCCTGCAGGAGGTCGCCCATCCGTGAGAT
>JAXDJP010000226.1:0-8941 GCA_034665645.1 Actinomycetota bacterium
CGACCGGCTTGTCCTCGGTGCCGGGAAGGCGGTCGACCTCGGATTTCTCCCACGCGTAGCCGTTGTCTTGCTCGACGTTGAACTCGTACTCGTAAACGAGCGACCCGCCGTAGAGAGCCCCGTAAGAGACCAAAGCCGCGATCGCGACCGTCAGGATCGTCAGTCCCAGTGACGGGCCCTCGGCCATCGCGTCGGACCACGACCCGATGCGAACGATGATGTCAACGACCACGAGGGCCGTAACAGTCAGCATCACGGCCATGTGCCAGTTGGCGGTGCGCCACGCTTGCGTCCCATGTTCCATCGACTTAAACCAGTCCCAGAAGCCCGTGAGCGCCGTCGCGACGGAGACGATGGCGCCGGCGATCAAGACGTGCGTTGTCGAGATATAGAAATCGCGCGCCAGGGTTCCTACGTCACCGTTCTTGTGCGCCGCGTAGTAAGAGATGACCTCGAAGACTCCGGCCAGGAAGTAAGCCGTTACGGGGACGTCGGTCAGTGGAGGGTGGAACGGCTTGCCGGAAAACCCTCGGATCCCTTTGAACTTGCGGCCCTTGATGGTCATGGCCGGCTTGATCGAAAAGAGTTTCGGCATCGGGGAGCCCTCCCTCGCGGTTGGTTGTTTAAACGACTATCCCGCCGGAGAGGCGCCGACGCAAGCTTCTCGGTGAGCAACGCAGCAGGGTGCCGGCCCTACCGCCCTATATGACGAGGCTTCCTCCGGAACGGCGTGGGTCGTGCGCCGCGTCGACCTTTCCGTCCATCGTGACCGATGCCGCCTGCACGCCGCCGAAGTACATGTGGATCTCGTCGTACGGACGAAGGGTGTAGCCGGGGATCTCCTCGCCCGGGAGCCCGGGCTCGTAGCAAAGCCTCGCTCCTTCGTGACGGAAATCCACGTGAGCGCGCGGCGCGGCGACCGCGTCCGCCAGCGATTCGCCGTCGAGGGCCAGCCGGAGAACGGTCTGCGCGATCGCGCCGACGATCCGATCGGCCCCCGGCGAACCGACCGCGACGACGCGGTCCCGTCCCGTGGCGATCGTCGGAGCCATGTTGGAGTGACACCTCGATCCGGGACGCAGGCTGTGGATACCGAGGGGGTTCAGTTCCTCTTCGCCAAGGGTGTTGTTGAGCAGCATGCCGTGCACGGCCATGCCGGCCCCGTAGCCGTTCGACTCGGTCAGCGAGCACGCGTATCCGTCCGCGTCCGCACTCGACGCGTGCGTCGTGGCGGGGGATCGCATCGCTCGAGACTGCACACCCTTGATCGCAGCGTCCAGCCCGGCCGCGATCGTGTCGGGGTCCTTGTAATGCTCCTGCCGATGGCCCACCGCTTCGCTCTGCGCCTCGACTATGGCGCGCAGACGATCGACCGGGTCGTCGACCTTCGCATTCGCCAATAACGCCAGCATGTGTACGAGTACCGCGCCGCCGACAGCCGGTGGGGGGTTCGATTGGATCTTCCATCCGAACGATTCCGTCGCGATGGGCTCGCGCACGACCGCCTCGTACCGCGTCAGATCCTCGACTCGCATGAAGCCGCCATCCGCTTGGATGGCCGCCTCGATCTCGGTCGCGAGGTCACCTTCGTAGAAGCTCTTGGGTCCCGACTCCGCGATTATCTCGAGCGCTTCGGCGAGCTCGGCTTGCACCAACGGCTCTCCTTCGGCGAGCGGGCGTCCCTCAGGCCCGAAGATGCCGGCCGAGGATTCGAAGCGAGACCAGATCGGATCCCAGGTCACCGACAGGTAGTACGCGGAGGTCTTGGGGAATGGGAACCCATCTCGAGCGGCCGCGATCGCGGGAGCAAGGATCGCCGGCCATTCGATGCGCCCGTGCCGCTCCCATGCCCGGTAGGCCGCGGCGAGGATCCCCGGGACCCCCACGGCCCCGCCCCCGATGCCCGTGTACATCCCATCCGAGTAGTCCATGTAGACCCGCCGGATGCCCTGTCCGGGCTCGTCCGGCGGCGTGAGCGGCATCGTCAGGTTTCCGTCGACGACCTCAACCGGCCCCCCAGGCGTCCGGATCGCGATGAACCCCGATCCCCCGATCGACGCAAAGAAAGGCTCCGCTACCCACCCCATGACGGCCGACGCCAAACAAACATCCACCGCATTCCCGCCATCCCGCGCAACGATCTCGCCCGCCTTCGCGCCGAGCTCGCTCCCGGCGGAGATCGCAGTCCTAGGTCTGGCCATGCCCTGAAGGTTAGCCGCCGCTTATGTCCCCTCCGTGACCGCGGGTCCGGTCTGTCACTCGGGGGCCCACTCAGGTGCCCCGCTTCGCTCTGCTCCGAAGCGGCCGCCAAGTGGCGGACGCTTCTCCACAAGGCACCTTCGGAGCCCCGCTCGTGCGACCGACCCGCTATGAGCCACGCGAGCGGTTACTCCTTGATGAGCTCCACCATCGAGTCCATGAGGTCGCGCAGCGACACGATGCCCACGGGCTCGTCCATCTCCATGACCAAGAGGTGTCGGAACCCCCCGCCGGTCATCGTGTTTACGGCCCTCACGATGTCCCAGCCGGACTCCCCGCTGACGACCTCGCGGGTCATGACGTCCTGGACCGAGGTGTCGTCGACGCGCTGGTTGCCTGCGACCGCCCGTAAGAGGTCGCGCTCGGTAACGATCCCCGCCACCTTCTCGTTCTCGATCACTACCGCGCAACCGACGCCGCGATCGTCCATCGCCTGGGCGGCACGGCGAAGAGAGATCTGAGGCTCGACGGTGAGCAGGTGGCGTACGGCGACGTCTCGCAAGAGCTTCATCCGGGCAGCCTATAAGGTCGTGTCGATGCTGTTCGGGGCCCATATCCGCGGAGACGCGCCACTAGAGGAAGCGGATCAGGTGGGCGCGGACTGCCTGCAGATGTTCGTGGGACCCCCGCAATCGTTCAAGAAGCCCCCGCCCCGTGAGGACGCCGAGGAACTGAAGGCCTCTCCGAAGCCGATCTACGTGCATGCGCCGTATCTGATCAACGTCGCGTCGCCTAACAACAGAGTCAGGATCCCTTCTCGCAAGATCATGGCCGAATCGCTCGAGCGCGCCGCAGACATCGGTGCTGCAGGTTTCATCGTTCATGCGGGTCATGCGGAGGATGGGATCGAGAAAGGCTTTCGGCGATGGTGGAAGGTCTTCGAAGAGATGGACGGTGAGCCCCCCGTTCCCATCCTCATCGAGAACACCGCGGGAGGAACGAACGCGATGGGCAGGCAGATCGACGTCCTCGCAGAGTTGTGGACCCACTTCGAGGAGTTTCCCTTCGTCGGTTTCTGTTTCGACACGTGTCATGCGCACGCCGCCGGGGAAGACCTCACCGACGTAGTCGAGCGCGTCCTCGAAGCCACCGGGCGCATCGATCTGATGCACGCCAACGGGTCGCGCGATCTTGCGGGGAGCGGAGCGGACCGTCACGAGAACTTCGACAAGTCCAAGCTCGATCGCGAAGCGATCGCCGCGATGGTCAAAACCTCGGGAGCCCCGGCCGTGATCTGCGAGACACCGTGGCCGGGCATCGAGGACGACCTCGCGTGGTTGCGCGAGAACGTCTAGGAAGTAGCCACTCCCTCTAGCAGGGAGGCGACGTGCCCCTTTGCACGCACGCCGTACTGAACCTCGGCGAGTGTTCCGTCTTCGTCGACGACGAACGTCGAGCGCTTCACCCTGATCGGCTTCCCTTTGTACTCACCCAGCTCCGCGGAGACGCCGTAGGCCCGCGCAACGCTTCCGTCCTCGTCCATCAGGAGCGGGAAATTCAGCTGGTACTTCTCGATGAACTTGCGCTTGGAGTCCCGGCCCTGCGGACTGATCCCCAACGTCACGTACCCGGCGCGTTCGAAGGCGGCTTGCGCGTCTCTGAAATCGCAAGCTTGCGTGGTGCACCCCGGCGTGTCGTCGACCGGGTAGAAGTACACGATCACCTTCTGGCCTCTGAGGTCGGAGAGTCTCCACGTCTTGCCGTCGGCGTCGTCGAGCGCGAAGTCCGGAGCCGGCTGCCCCTCTTCGAGATGCACTAATTACCTCCCATGGATGCGCGAAGCATGGATTCTTGCATCCAGCCGAGCCAGTGCAGTTCAGAGAGGGCGGGCGCATCGGGATCGTGCGGATCGGGTTCCCGATCCATCATCTCTTCCGTGACGTCGAGGCGTGTTCCGATCGCGAGCCGGAGGTCGGTGAGAACGCGCAGCCACGCATCGAACTCATCCTCCGACAGAGACGTCTTCAGCGGCCCCCCCTCGCCTTCGAGCTTCGCGGCAACGTCATCGATCGCGCCGAGCTTCGAATTCTTCAGGTCGTTCCCGATCAGCTCGCGGTACGCCTCGGCGTCGGGCGCCTCGTCGTACGCCGGGGGATACAGGCGTGCGATCACGGGGTCCTTGAGGTCCTCGGCCTGCAGCAGCTCGCGCATCTGACCGAGAAGCTCGCGCAGCATGTGGGCTTCCCAGTCTTCGAGCTCGACTGAGATCGCGCCACGCCGCTTCCTTTTGAAGGTCGCCATCAGTCGCTCTTGCTAACCGTGGCCCACAGGCCGTACCCATGCAGACGGAAGCAGTCGAGCTCCGACTTCTCGCGCGAACCACTCGCGACTACGGCGCGGCCCTTGTGGTGCACGTCGAGCATCAATCTCGTTGCTTCCTCCATCGAGTACCCGAACAGTTTCTGAAAGACCCACGTAACGTAGGACATCAGATTGACGGGATCGTTCCACACGATGACGAGCCAGGGCCGATCCTCTTGCGAGGATTCGTCGATGGTTTCGTCCCTCACCCTTTCGGGGCTGATCGTGCGGCTCATCGTGAAGCGGTCGATCAGGACGGTTCCGTCGGTTTAGCCGCGTCCTGGATGGGCTCGTCGTCTTCTGCGACGACCGCCGGATGAACGGCGTGGCCCCCGAACTCGTGGCGCAGTGCGGACAGCACTTTTCCGGCGAACGATTCTTCTTGTCGCGAGGCGAACCTTGCGAACAACGACAGTGCGATCGTCGGTGTGGGCACGGCATTTGCCAGCGCGGTCTCGATCGTCCAGCGGCCCTCGCCGGAATCGTCTACGTAGTCGGAGAGCTCGCTGAGTTTCGGATCCTTGGCGAGCGCACTGGCGGCCAGATCCAGCAACCAGGAGCGAACCACACTGCCGTGTCTCCACACCTCGGCCACCTGGCTCACATCGATCTCGAACTCGCTCTGCTGCATGAGCTCGAACCCCTCGGCGTAGCCTTGCATCAGCGCGTATTCGACGCCGTTGTGCACCATCTTCACGTAGTGACCCGCGCCCGGCGGCCCGACGTGCGCGTAACCGTTCTCGGGCGCGAGCGTCTTGAAGATGGGCTCGAGGCGCCCGAACGTCTCTTCCTTGGCTCCCAGCATCAAGCAGTAACCCTCTTTGAGTCCCCAGATCCCGCCCGATGTCCCCGAGTCAACGAAGTCGAGGCCTCGCTCGGCAAGCGCCGCGGCCCTCTTCATGGAGTCGGAGTAACGCGAGTTCCCTCCGTCGATGATGGTGTCGCCCTCTTGCAACAGGGTCGCCAGCTGCGCGATCGTGTCGTCGGTGATCTTCCCTGCGGGGACCATGATCCATACCGCCCGGGGACGTTCCAGTTGTGCCACAAGGTCGTCGAGTGACCCCGCCCCGATCGCTCCTTCCCCGGCGAGTTCCGAGACCGCGTCGGGATTCACATCGAAGGCGACGACCTCGTGCCCTCCCTTGATGAGACGTCGCGACATGTTGGCCCCCATCTTGCCGAGCCCCACCATCCCGATGCGCATAGGCCATCCTTTTTTAGTCTCCGGCGAGGTTAGCCTTTGCGCGGGGGAAAGTGTGAAAGGAGACGTCTTGCAAAGAACGTTTTCGGTGCCCGAGGTCTCGTGCGCTCACTGCAAAAGCACGATCGAGGGAGCGTTGCTGCCGCTCGAAGGAGTGAGCGGCGCGTCGGTGGAGCTGGATTCGAAGACCGTGTTGGTGGATTACGAACCGGCGGTCGTCTCCCCGGACCGACTTACGGAGGCGATCGAGGAAGTGGGCTACGACGTAGTTCGGTAGACCTACGGTGCGTCGGGGCAGAGGTAACCGAACAATCCCTCGATGTCACCCTTCAGGAATTGGTTGGTCGCTCCGGCCTTCTTGATGTCATCCAGGTGCTCCATGGTTGCGCTGTAAACGACGACGTCGGCGTCGGGAGCCATCTCTTTGATCTGCCGAGTCGCCTCGATGCCGTCCATGACCGGCATCCGAAGGTCCATGATGACGACGTCCGGGGCGGAGTCCCTGACCATTTCGATCGCCTCCAGCCCGTTCTTGGCCTCGTCGATCTGGTCGACGTCCTCGCAGCGGTCGTCGATACACAGACGCAGCAAGAATCTGACATCTTGCTCGTCGTCGACCAACAACACACGCATCTCAGCAACCTCTCTGTGACGACACCCCCTCTTTCTAAGATTCGCTGGTTTCCCTCTCCTAGGAAATACGTACTTGCAGCACGTCAGCAGCTTTTCGAGAGCCCGATGCCCGCCCACGGGTGCTACCGTGAAGCCTTACATCAGTGTCATTTTGCTGAGGGGACTCGCTCAAACATCGTGCTCGCCTCTTCGGCTCCTACCGATGAGATGGAGACCAGATGAGCGAGCGCGCCAGCGGGCAGGCCGGGCGACCTATCAATTCACTCGCCGACCTGAATCTCTCCGCCGAAACGTTGGATTCGATCCTTGGTCATATCGGCCGACTGGGTGTCGAGGCGCTCGAGGGCTGGGCAGCCGCCGCGGCCTCGCTCGTCGAACGCGACAAAGTCGCGACTTACGGCGCAACCGAGGAGCGGCTCGAAACCATCGATCAGGCGCAATACGACGCGAAGAAAGGCCCGTGCGTCGACGCACTGGGTGGAGACGTGCAGTACTTCAACGCGGACGACATCCCGCCGCGCTGGCGCCAGTTCGGCGAGGCCGCAACGAACGAGGGCATCTACTCCGTCGTTTCGTTCCCTCTCCAGCTCGACGGCGAGGTCATGGGGGCACTGAATTTCTATTCGGAGGAGCGCGACGCTCTTCGTACCGGCCAGAAGGAAGAAGGCCTCCTCTTCGCGAGCCAGGCCGCCGTAGCTGTTGCGAACGCGAAGGCACTACACGCTCGTACCGCACAGGTCGAGAACCTCGAGGAGGGCTTGCAGACTCGAACGATCATCGGACAAGCCACCGGACTCTTGATGGCTCAGGAAGGGCTGACTTCCGAAGAGGCTTTTCAAAAGATGGTGAAGGTGTCGCAAACGTCGAACATCAAACTGCGCGAGATCGCTCAGCGTTACGTCGAGGTATGGGAAGAAAAAGCCGGCGAAGGAAAAGTCACCGCCGAGTAACGCTTAGTGCGGCGGGTCCTCGCCGACGAGTCCGTCGATCGATTCGCGGATCAGGTCTGCATGGCCGACGTGCCGCGCGTACTCCTCGATCAGGTCGATCAGTATCCTGCGCAAGCTTGGTGACTTGCCTCGATACTCCGGCCTGGGGTCCTCGTCGTTCCGGAACCGTCCCAGTTGATCGAGGCCTCCCTTCGCAAGAGCCTCTGCGACGATGGCGCGCGATCGCCCTACCGCGTCCCTCCACATGGTCATGAGTTGGTCCGGTGTGTCGTACGCGGCCGAATGCCACTCCCAGTCGGGGTCGGCATCCCAATCCACCGCGTCCCACGGAGGGCCGGCCCGGCGCCCGAACCACAGACGCGCGAAGTGATCGTCTTCGACGAGCGCAAGGTGCTTCATCAACCCGCCCAGGGTTATCGATGAAGGGGGCAGTGATCGTTGCAAGTCCGCCGCGTCCAGTCCGGCGCACTTCCACTCCAGCGTCGCGCGTTGACGATCGAGGGAACCAACGAGGGTTGCAGCCTCGGTCCCTGCGAGGGGAGGTCCCGGCCAGGCTTGGTCGTTGTCGTCGGTCATGAGGGCGAATGTAACGCCTCGCGTCGGCCCGATCAGTTGTCGAAAGGGAAGATTTTTGGTCGGATTTTTCGGGGTGCCCTCGGCAGGATTCGAACCTGCGACACACGGTTTAGGAAACCGATGCTCTTTCCCCTGAGCTACGAGGGCAGTGCGTTGACAAGCTGGGAAAGCGACGCTCGACGATCCGAATGAGTCTAGGTGCAGTTAGCCGGACGCCGCTTACGGGCAACATCCCATCACCACGGGACGGCTAGACGCAGTCGTTGGACGAGCGGGACGCGGCCGCCCGTGCCTTGGGCGCGTTCTCGGGCAACGGAACGAGCGATCCTGCGTGCATCGATGTTCATCTCGCGGAACATCCCGCTGATCGGGTTGGTGAAGCCGGTGAAGTACAGGTTTGGTGCATCGGGATGAGTCCGGCCCCCCCGGATGCTCGGACGGCCATCGGGTCGCAGGACACCGAGATGACCCACAAGTCCGTCCAATCGTCGCTCGTATCCCGTAGCGGCGATCACAACATCCGTCGTGACACGTTCATCGCCCTCGAGCAAGACATCCGCGCCGTCGAACGACTTCACTGCTGGGATCACGGTGACGTCCCCTCGTTTCAAGCAGTCGATCAAGCCGACGTCGATCAGGGGGATGGCGTCGTCCTCGATGATGCGCGTGTACAAACCGCGCTCCGGGCGAGGGAGTCCGTATCGGCTCAGGTCGCCCACCGTCAGCCTGCCTGCGAACTTCGTGATGGGGTCGACGACCTTCGGAGAGAGCCGGCGCATCAGCATTCCCAACGCGAGCGTAGGGACCCCGAGCGCTTCCCGGAGGACGACGTGTGGCGGGGTGCGGATCGACAGCCGCACGCGCCGCGCGCCACCCTCGACCAGATCGACCGCTATCTCGGCCCCCGTATTCCCCGACCCGACCACGACGACGTCTCGATCGCGATAGGGCTCAGCGTTTCGGTACTCCGACGCATGAAAGATCTCGCCCTCGAACGTGTCGCGGCCGGGCCACGCCGGGA
>JAXDJP010000227.1:0-2541 GCA_034665645.1 Actinomycetota bacterium
TCCTGCGAGAGGAATGCTGAAGCTGAACGTCGATCCTTGACCGACTGCGCTCTCGAGCCATAAGCGGCCGCCCTGGGCCTCGACCATCATCTTGCAGATATAGAGGCCGAGTCCCGTCCCCTCCGCCTGTGGTCCCTCAGATGGATCGACGCGCGCGAACTTCTCGAACACGCGACGCTGTTCCTCTTCGGGGATGCCGATGCCCTTGTCGGTGACCGAGACGACGATCTCGTCGCCGCCGCGCCGCACCTCGACGACGATCGGATCACCAGGGCTGGAAAACTTCATCGCGTTGGACAAGAGATTGAAGAGCACCTGGCGGAAGCGCTGTTCGTCACCGTTGCATCGCGGGAGGCTCTCGGTTGCTCGCAGGCTGAGGTTGAGGCTCTCGTCTGCCTTGCAAAGATCCTCAACCATGCCCTGCACTAGCTCCACCATGTCGAGTGGGGCCGGCGAGTATTTGAGCTCTCCGGCCTCGATCGACGCGACCTGCAGCGCGTCGTCCACGAGATCCAGCAGACTCCTCGCCTGACGAGCGATCGTGTCGAGGAACTTCTGACGCTGCCGCTCCTCCATCTGCTCCCAACGATTCGAGAGCAACTCAGCGCATCCGATGACGACCGACACGGGCGAGCGGATGTCGTGCGCCATCATCGCCACCCGCTCGCTCTTGAGTTGGTCTCGCTCCTTCAGGATGCGTGTTGTTTCTCGTTCGAGATCGATCGATCGCCGGAGCTCGGTCGTCTGCTTCTTTCCGAGGACGACCGTGAGGTCTTTCTGAAGGACGAGATCCATCGCGAGAGTCATCATCTGAACGGCAAGCTGTGGATCTGCGAGAACCGCCGATCGCAGAGCCTCTACCGGGATGCGCCACAAGACGACGTCGGTCGTCGCAAGCGCTTGTGCGGTGCGGGCCCTGCCGGTGAGGGCCGTCATGTCTCCGACTAGCGAACCGGGATGAAGCTCTGCGACGAAGCCGCCCTCTTCTCCCCCGCTCCTCGAGGTCGACAGGACGACGCGGCCCGATTCGAGTAGATACGCGCAATCCGACCGGGCCCCCTCATGGAAGATCACCGTTCCCGGGGCCGCCTCGGACCGATGCATGGACGCGGCCAATTCCTCCAGCGCGTGCTGCCCCGCGGCCGCGAAATCGTCAGACTTCTCTAAAACCTCACGCGGATCCACTTCGGCAACCCTAAACCTGGAAGCGTTTCGAGGACCGCTTTGCGTCGGTCATCACTCGATCGTTGCAAAGAGCGGTCGTAGCTTGGCGTCGGTCTGCTCGATCATCTCCGGCAAAACCCTCGTGTCACCAACCACCGGCATGAAGTTCGTGTCGCCACCCCAGCGGGGCACGACGTGGAGATGCAAGTGCCCGGGGATGCCGGCCCCCGCGGCCTGGCCGAGGTTCAAGCCGACGTTGAAACCGTGAGCCCCCATAGCTCGTCGGATGAGCCCCGTGGCGACCGAAGCGAGTTCCATGATCTCGGCCCGTTCCACGGGGCTGAGCGCGTCGAGTTCGCCGACGTGCCGCATCGGGGCGATCATCAAATGACCGGTGTTGTAGGGAAACGCATTGAGGATAACGAAGCTCGCATCACCTCGATAGAGGATGTGTGCGGCTTCGTCGTCGTTCTCTGCGAGATGAGCGCAGAAAACGCAGCCCTCGTCACCTCCCGAAGTACTCACGTACTCCATCCTCCATGGACTCCACAGACGTTCCATCACGCGGTGAGATCGAGTGAGCGTCCCTCTATCTCTTGCACCAACCGCTCTGCGAACTCATCGAAAGGAACGCCCTGAGTCTCGTCACCCGTACGTCGTCTGACCGACAGGGTTCCCGATTCGATCTCCTTGTCGCCGACGATCAGCATGTAAGGCACCTTGTGCAGCTGATGCGTCCGGATCTTCGAGCCCATCGTGTTGTCGCTGTCGTCCACGTCGACGCGCGCGCCCCTTTCACGCAAACGATCGGCAAGCTCATGCGCGTGCTCCGCGTGACGGTCGGCGATCGGGACCATCGCTACCTGCACCGGGCTCAGCCACGTGGGGAAAGCTCCCGCGAAGTGCTCGACGAGAACGCCGATGAACCTTTCCACCGAACCGAACAAGGCGCGGTGGATCATCACTGGGCGGACCCTGGCGCCGTGGTCGTCGATGTACTCGAGGCCGAACCTCTCGGGATGGTTGAAATCCACTTGGATCGTCGCGAGCTGCCAGTACCGGCCGATGGCATCTCGGACGTCGATGTCGATCTTCGGTCCGTAGAAAGAGCCATCGCCTTCGTCGACGACGTAATCGATCCCTGCCCGTTCCAATCCTTCTGGGATCGCGGCTTCCGCAAGCTCCCACAATTCGTCGCTTCCCACCGATTTGGTGGGCCTGGTCGAGAACCGCACCGCGTCCGGACCCAGCCCGACCGTCGCGTACAACGCTCGGAAGAAATCGATGCACCCGACGATCTCGTCGACGACCTGATCGGGTCGGCAGAAGATGTGTGAATCGTCCTGCGTAAGGCCGCGCGTCCTGAGAAGTCCGTGC
>JAXDJP010000228.1:0-3276 GCA_034665645.1 Actinomycetota bacterium
CGCGCCGAGAGGCGGGACTGCAATCCGTAAGAGGGTTCGTTCTTCGTTTGTTGTCCGTAGGGATCGACGTTGTGCGCGGGCTCTTCTTCGCTCTCGTATCGCGTAGTTGCGTATTGACCCGCGGAGACGCCGACATGGAAAGTTGCGTCGGAGACTCCAACGCCCGCCATCACAGTCGTCGCACCCTGTGCTGCCGCTTGCGCTTGGGGAGAAGAGGCTTTGCCCAGGGCCGCGTGGGCGGCGCTCTCCGACGGCGCCCCGGTCCATAACGCCGCCGACGCAGCCGTGGCCAGAGCGAGGAGCGCGAGACAGGAGGAAAGGCTCGTTCGGCGACGCCTCAAAATGTCCTCCCCTCCCTTAACCCCCCGGCATCGTACCGTCGGCGGGGGCCCCGACAAGCGCGAGAGGAAGAGACCCGTCGATGAAGGCGCGGCCGACGACACACTCCGCTACGCCGATCGAACCCAAGCGCTCGATATCTCCTAACGAGCCGACGCCCCCCGACGCGAGGACGGGGATGCAGGACGCGCGAACCATCGTGTCCAGAAGACCGATGTCGGGCCCCGCTCGCATCCCATCGCGCTCGACAGCGGTGCAAAGGATCCGCCCCACTCCCGCGGCGTCGCAGATCCCTACGGCTTCCTCGGGTCGCAATCCCGTACCGCGCAACCACCCTTCGGCGACGACCTGACCACCCTTCACATCGATGGCAACCACCAAGCTTTCCCCCAGCGCCGCAACGAACTCGGGGAGTCCGGTTTCGTCGAAGGCCGCGGTGCCGACAACCACGCGCGCGGCTCCGGCCTTCATCGCAAGGCGGGCGTCCCGGACGCTCCTGATCCCGCCGGCCATCTGCACCCTCGCCGAGCCCGCGGCCCGGCACGCCACCGCCACAAGATCTGCATCGAAGCGGCCATCGCGCGCTCCCTCGAGATCCACGAGGTGGATCAGGGATGCCCCCGCGGCTGCGTAACGCGCGATCAGAGCGAGAGGATCGCCCGCGTCGAGCGATGGGGAGCGGAAATCGCCACGGCGAAGCCGAACGGCTCGGCCCCCCAGAACGTCCACGGCCGGGACGACGTCGAGGCTCCTCGTAGTCCCGTTCTCGCGTGTTAGCATGTTAATACGTTAGCATGACGGAGAGCGTCCGAGATCAGCCTTCGGCAGCGATGGGAGACGCATATGGCAGAGGAGCGAGACGTTCGATGGCCGACCGACGACGCCCAGCAATTGTTCCGAGCGATCCGCTTGCTGAAGACCGACGAGGAGGTCGAGCACTTCTTCCGCGATCTGTGCACGATGGGCGAACTCGAGGCGATGTCGCATCGCTGGCACGCGGCGCGGCTGTTGGATCAAGGCCTCCCGTACCAGGAGATATCTCGGATAACCGGAGCGTCAACGGCAACCGTGACGCGGGTCGCACAATGGCTTCGGCGCGGCGAGAACGGTTACACGCTGATCTTGGAGAGGTTGAAGAGGAGTTCGGTCAAGAACTAACGCTCGCGGTCCCCTCCAAGGGAAGACTGCGCGAACCGGCATTCTCGTTGCTCGAGGACGCCGGACTGGGCCCCGAACAGCCCGGAGAGCGTGCGCTCGTCGTTCCGTGCCGCAGCGCCCCCGTGCAAGTGATGCTGGTTCGGGCTGCCGACATCCCCGAATACGTGCAGGACGGTGTTGTCGATTGCGGTATCACCGGCGTCGATCTCGTGAGGGAGAGGCGCGCCGCGGTAACGGAGTTGCTGGCCCTCGGTTTCGGAGGATGCTCGTTGGAGGCCGCGGTCCCCGAGGACTCCCACGCTAGGTCTATAGCGGATCTCGCAGGTGCGCGGGTCGCGACCACCTATCCGCGCCTCACGGCGGACTTCTTCTCGCGCTGCGACGTCGCCGTGCAACTCGTTGACGTAAGCGGCTCCGTCGAGGTCGCTCCCCGATTGGGTCTTGCAGATGCGATCGTCGACCTAGTGTCGAGCGGCAACACGCTCCGAACGAACGGCCTTCGGTCGATCGGCCACGTTCTGTCCTCCGAGGCCACGCTGATCGCCGGACCGAAAGCTGCAACCAGCGCCACATCGCTGGCGCGAGTGCTCCAGAGCGTCGTGTCCGCTCGTGCCGCGCGCTACCTCATGTTCAACGCCCCGGAACCGCTATTGGACGACATCTGTTCCCTCGTACCGTCATCCCGCTCCCCCAGCATCGTGCCGCTCGCCGAAGGGGGGATGGTTGCCGTGCACTCGTTGGTACCGGCAGCAGAGGTGTGGCGCCTCTTGCCGAAACTGCACGCTGCCGGAGCGTCCTCGATACTGCTTCTGCCCATCGAGAGGATGCTCCCGTGACCTCCGTTGCGACGATCGTCGCGGACGTACGCGCACGTGGAGACGAGGCCGTTGCGGAATGGGCCATCAGGCTCGACGGCGTAGCCCCCGCGCCGGCTCGCGCCGGAGCCGCAGTCCCTAGTGCAGAGTTACGGGCCCTGGCGAAGTCGGTCCGCGAGTGGCACGAAGCGCAACGCCCTGCAGACGTGCGGCTCTCCCCTACCGACGGGGTCGAGCTCGAACGACGCTGGGTTCCGCTGTCGTCGGTCGGCATCTACGTCCCGCGAGGGCTGATCTCGACGCTCGTCATGTGCGCGGTGCCCGCGCAGACGGCAGGTGTCGACCGCATCGTCGTCATGACTCCTCCGGACGGAGCGGACGTCGTAGCGGCAACCGCCGCTCTATTCGGGATCGAAGAGGTTTGGGCGATCGGTGGACCTCACGCGATCGCGGCACTCGCTTATGGAACCGAACAGATAGAAAAGGTCGACAAGATCGTCGGCCCCGGCAACGCGTTCGTGAACGAAGCGAAGTTGCTCGTGTCGGCGGACGTTCCGATCGATCTTCCGGCGGGACCCTCCGAGGTCGTAGTTCTTCTCAGCGACGAAACACTGGAAGACATCGCTCTGGCCGAGATGGCAGCGCAACAAGAGCATGGACCCGACTCTCGCTGTCGCCTCGTGCGTCAGGCAGGAGACCCCGAGCGCGCCCTCGCTGAGATCGAGGAACTGGCACCCGAGCACTTGGTCCTCCTAGGGTCCGAGGCCGAGAAGCTGGCGCCGCGTATCAGGAACGCCGGCGCGGTTTTCGTCGGGCCTTACTCGCCCGTAGCGGCAGGCGATTACGCGAGCGGTGGTAACCACGTGCTTCCGACCGGGGGCTGGGCGAGAGTGACCGGAGGGATCGGGATCGAGACGTATCTGAAACCGATCACGACCCAGCGCATCACGGCCGAAGGGCTCGC
>JAXDJP010000229.1:0-3078 GCA_034665645.1 Actinomycetota bacterium
CTGCCCACGGACGACGTGCAGGATCGGGCCGACGAGGCTGCCGACCTCTACGAAAGCTACTTCCACGACCTGATCGCAACGCGGCGAAAAGACCCGAAGGACGATCTGCTGTCGCGATTGATCGAAGCTGAGGTCGACGGCCATCGCCTCACCGAGCCCGAGATCATCGCCACGGCGAGCCTCTTGTTGGGAGCCGGCTTCGAGACGACAACCAACCTGATCGGCAATGGGACGCTTGCGCTCTTAAGCCATCCGGAACAATGGCAATTGCTGAAAGACGATCCGGGCCTCGCCCGCGTAGCCGTTGAAGAGCTTCTCCGTTACGACCCGCCCGTACAGATCGCCACTCCGAGGGTTGCTACGAGCGACTTCGAGGCGGGCGGCCACACGATCCAGGAGCATCAGCCGGTCCTGTGCGTGGTTGCGGCGGCGAACCGCGACCCGGCCCATTACGACTCGCCGAACGAGCTCAACTTGAAGCGCCCCGATCCCGCGCCGTTGAGTTTCGGCGGTGGCGCGCATTTCTGCTTAGGTGCCTCGCTCGCTCGTCTCGAAGCTTCGCTCGTCTTCGAGAAGATGGCGACGCGCCTGGCCGACATGAAACTTGCGGTCGACGAACCAGAGTGGAGGCCGGGACTCAATCTCCGCGGCCTCGTTTCATTGCTCGTCACGGTCTAGGGGTGCCGCTCCCGCTTGAAACCGAACGCCTGGTCGTCAGGGAAACGAGGCTCGAGGACGCGGCCGGGCACTTCGAGGTCCTCGGCGATCCCGAGGTCACCGCCTTCTTACCGATCGACCCCGCGCCTTCGGTCGACTGGGTGCGCGAGAGGTTGCAGGCAAGGATCGAAAGGGCCGAGGCCACGGGCTTTGGGATGTGGACGGTCGAGGAGAAAACCTCTCGCTCGGTCGTCGGCTCGTGCGGACTGGTGCTCGTCGAAGGCACCGGGCCCGAGATAGAGGTCGCTTACCAGTTCGGGCGAAAGCACTGGGGGAAGGGTTACGCGACTGAGGCCGCGGCCGCCTGCGTGAAGTACGGCTTCGATGAGCTCGGTCTCGCCAGGATCGTCGGCCTCACGTTCCCCGACAACGTCGCGTCGCAGCGCGTCCTCGAAAAAGTTGGGCTCCGGCGCGAGGGGGCCGGCGAGTACTACGGGCAGGAGTTGCTCGTGTTCGCGATAGCGCACCCGGACGCCCAAGTGGACCGCTCCAGAGCTTGAGTCAGCTCTTCTCGCAGCTGAACTCTCGCTCTCCTCTGCAGCGGTCGACCTCTCCGTCACCGGACACGTAATCCCGGCCGCCTTGGCCAAACAGAGCATCGTTCCCATGTCCCCCGAGGATGAAATCGCGTTCGTCGCCGCCTTTCACAACGTCGTCTCCGGTGCGGGCCTCGATGTGGTCTATTCCCGGCCCCCCGAATATGCGGTCGTCCCCCGCTCCGCCTATCAAGCCTCCCGCGGCTCCGCCATCGCTAGTTGTGTGCGGGCCATCGTTACCCTTTCCTCCGCGGAGGAGGTCGGGGCCGGTTTCACCCTCGAGGTCATCGCGGCCGCCGAATCCCAACAAGCTGTCCCGCCCCTCGCCTCCGGTGACGATGTCGTTGCCGGCGCCGGCGCAGACGACATCGTTCCCGCGGCCGGCCCTGATCAGATCTGCGCCCGCTCCAGTGACGATGACGTCGTCGCGGCGCGTCCCATGGATGCCATCGGGGCCGTCGGTGCCCACTATCGTCGCGGGGCGCCCCATGCACGTATAGAGGTAGCTGGGGGTCTGGGCGTTGGCTGCGGTCAGAGCTCCGGCGAGCGTCACTGAGGCCGCAAGCCAGACCGTCTTTCTGATCATCGGGGTGTCCTCCTCTACTGGTTGTCAGCATTAGGACTCTTTAGAGGCCGGAAAGGTTGGCCCCCCAAGGATCCCCTGGTCAGAGGGCCCCTGAGCAGCGCCGGGGAACATCTTCGAGGTGGGTTAGGTTGCCCTAACTGGTAGCATCGTGAATGCATTCACAACCTCTGGAGCCCCCGATCTCATGACTGAAAGACTCACTCGAAACGCCGCCCAGAAGCTGTCTACGACCCTCGGGGAGCCGGGGTGGCTGGCCGACCGCCGCATGCAGGCGTTCGACCTCTTCGAGAAGCTCGACATGCCCGATCCCAAGGGCGACGAGTGGCGCTATGTGGACGTCCGCAAGTTCGACTTCGACCTCTTCTCGCCTCCCAACGTCATCCGCGACGCACCGAAGCTGCCGGAAGAACTCGAGGGCCGGGGCGTCGTCTTCACCGACTTCCGCACCGCTGCGCAGAGCTACCCGGACCTCCTCCGAGACCATTTCTTCACCGATGTCCCGGTCGAGGAGCACAGGTTCACCGCCCTACACGGCGCGTTCCTCTCCGAGGGGATCCTCCTCTACGTCCCGCGCGGTGTCGAGGTCGCACTTCCGCTCGAGCTCACGCACAGTCTGGTGCCGGGGGGTTCGGTGTTCCCGCACGTCAGCGTTGTGGTGGAAGAACAAGCGAGTGTCACGCTCGTGGACTCGTTCCGGTCGATCGATTCGGATGACCCGGGCCTCTGCGCCAGCGTCGTCGAGGTCGAAGCGCGCAGGGGCGCGACGGTCAACTACATCTCGCTGCAACAGTGGGGCAAGAACGTCCATCATTTCCAGACGCAACGTTTCACGGGTCACCGCGACTCGACGGTGCGAAGCCTGGTCGTGAATCTCGGCGCGACGTTCGCTCGCACGCAAGTCGAGTCGGTGCTGAAGGGCGAAGGCTCTTTCTCCGAGATGCTCGGCCTCTACTTCGCCGACTCGGACCAGCATTTCGCGCAGCGCACTCTTCAGTCACACAACGCGCAGCACACGACATCGGACCTCCTGTACAAGGGCGCGCTCAAGGACAGGTCCAAGTCCGAGTACTCGGGATTGATCAAGGTACTGAAGGGCGCCCAAGGCACGGACGCTTACCAAGCGAACCGGAACTTGGTTCTCTCCGACAACGCACTCGCGCGCTCGATCCCCCAGCTCGAGATCGAAGCGAACGAGGTTCGCTGCACGCACGGCGCCACGGTCTCGCCCGTTGAGGAAGA
>JAXDJP010000230.1:0-2611 GCA_034665645.1 Actinomycetota bacterium
GCACAGGGACACGTGCAAGTTCGCCAACGCGCTCAAACGTCTGGGAGTCAAGAAAGGCGATCGCGTCGCCATCTACCTACCGATGATCCCGGAGCTCCCCGTAGCGATGCTCGCCTGCGCTCGCATCGGAGCGGCGCACTCTGTCGTGTTCGGCGGTTTCTCCAGCGAAGCGCTGCGCGACCGCATAAACGACGCCGAGGCCAAGGTTCTGATCACCGCGGACGGGAGCTACCGACGCGGCGAGATCGTGCCACTCAAGGAGAACGCCGACGCCGCGGTCGAGGGCGCGCCTTCCATCGAGCACGTCATCGTGGTTACGCGAACCGGTCGTGATGTCGCGCGACACGAGGGCCGGGACGTCGACTACGCAGAGCTCGTTAAGTCTGAATCCGAGGACTGTCCTCCTGAGCCTATGGACGCTGAAGACATCCTCTTCATCCTGTACACGTCGGGCACGACCGGAAAGCCCAAGGGCATCGTGCACACAACCGGCGGCTATCTGACCGGAGTTAGCTCGACCCACCATCTCGTCTTCGACATCAAGCCGGACGAGGACGTTTACTGGTGCGCGGCCGACATCGGCTGGGTAACCGGCCACTCGTACATCGTCTACGGCCCGCTGGCGAACGGGTGCACCTCCATCCTGTACGAAGGCGCGCCCGACTACCCCGACAAAGACCGGTGGTGGTCGATCGTCGAGGAGTACGGCGTCACGATCCTCTACTGCGCTCCGACCGCGATCCGCACCTTCATGAAGTGGGGAACGGAGTACCCGCAGAAACACGATCTCTCATCCCTTCGTTTGCTCGGAAGCGTCGGCGAACCGATCAATCCCGAAGCGTGGATCTGGTACCAGGAGTTCATCGGCGGTGGCGACACACCGGTGGTCGATACGTGGTGGCAGACGGAAACCGGCGCCATCATGATCACGCCCCTCCCCGGCATCACGACCCTGAAGCCTGGATCCGCCACGAAGCCTTATCCCGGGGTCACGGCCGACGTGTGGGACGAACATGGACAGCCCGTTGGGCGTGGCGGCGGGGGTTACCTGGTTCTCACCGAGCCGGTGCCGTCCATGTTCCGGACGATCTTCGGGGACGAGCAGCGCTACCGAGACACGTACTTCAGCAAGTACGGCGACGAGGTGTACTTCCCCGGGGACGGGGCCAAGGTCGACGAAGACGGGTACCTGTGGCTCCTGGGGCGCGTCGACGACGTCATGAACGTCGCGGGACACCGTCTGTCGACCTACGAAGTGGAGTCCGCCCTGGTCGACCACCCCTCCGTGGCGGAAGCGGCAGTGGTCGGCCGCAAGGACCCCCGGGAGGGCGAGTCGATCGTCGCCTTCGTCACCCCCAAGGCCGCGAACGCGGGGGATGAGAACCTGTTGGCCGACCTGAGGGAGCACGTTGCGAAGGTCATAGGCAAGATCGCGAGGCCTCAGTCGATTATCTTCACGGACGACCTCCCGAAGACGAGGTCGGGCAAGATCATGCGACGTCTCCTCAGAGATGTTGCCGAGGGACGGCAACTAGGGGACGTCACGACCCTTCAGAACGCTCCGATCCTGGAGGAGATCGACGCAAAGGCTCGCGCGGCGAAAGCCGACGAGGAATGAGACGGGCGGGGATTCACTTCCGCTTCCAGCAAAGGGAGGTATGAGTGGTCGATAGCGAAGAAACGAGCGCGTTAGCGCTGGACCTCGAGTCCGAGGCCGAGATTCCTCTCGGGAAGAGGCTCCTGGCCGAGTTCATCGGGACCCTGTTGTTCGTCGGGGTCGGTACCGGCGCGGCAACGTTCTACTTACTCGGTCCGATGAAGGCCGGAGCGGATGCGTTCTCGAAGATCTCCGACATCTTCCAAGGCGGGGACCCGGCCGCGTCGCGGTTGTACAGCTCTCTGCACGGGAGCTATGGCGGCGACGTCCTACCGGTAGCCCTTGCGTTCGCCTTCATGTTGGCGGTCCTCGTGTACTCGCTCGGAGGCATCTCGGGGGCGCACTTCAACCCGGCAGTGACGTTTTCGCTGGCGGTCGCCAGACGATTCCGCTGGCGCGAGGTTCCGCTCTATTGGGTCGTTCAATGTGTCGGCGGGATCCTAGGAGCACTCGTGGTTGCGGGGATCTACGGCCAGCAGGGAGCCTCATTCAACGGGTCCGACATCTTGTTCGGAGCAACGACGGTGTCGGTCGATATATGGAACGCGATCCTCTCTGAAGCCTTCATCACGTTCATCTTGGTGCTGGCGATCATGGCGATCGCAGTCGACCCCCGGGCCCCCAAGGGCTGGTCGGGGCTGGTCATCGGGCTCGCGCTGGGCGCGGGCATCTTGGTAACGGCGGGCGCGACCGGTGGGTCGGCGAACTTCGCTCGGAGCCTGGGCCCGTTCGTCGCTTCATGGGTCAATTACGACGTTGGCGTCATCCCGTGGCACGACTTGATCGTTTACGCGGTCGGTCCGCTGATCGGAGGAGCCGCTGCGGCACTGGTATACGAGAGCCTCTCGGGCCTCGAGCTGATCTCACCGGCCCCTCGGCCGGGGGCGGCGACGGGCGGCGTCGACGCCGTCTTGGGAGAGTCGCGTGACGATGCCGCGGTCGTCGAGGTCGAGG
>JAXDJP010000231.1:0-5096 GCA_034665645.1 Actinomycetota bacterium
GTGGACCGCGAGGTCGCCGCTCCGCGCCAGGTCGGCGAGCAGTGTTTCGCCGAGACCGGCGGGCCTAGTGTCGGGGAGGCGATCGAGGGCGGCGGATTCGTAGAACGCCATGCCCAGGAAGGCGACACCGGGCACGTCGGGCGCGCGCCTACGGTCGACGAACTCGGTGACGAGCTTGTTCGATACGGCGAAGTCCGCACCTGTTTCGACGCGCGCCACCGCCAACGTCGCACTGCATCCCGACTCCTTGTGAGTGGAGAGCAGGTCGGAGGGGTCGATGTCGGAGAGCAGGTCTGCGTTGCACGTGAGCACGCCTTCGCCGGCCCGTGCGCGCAAAGCGGCGAGGGTTCCCGCCGTGCCGAAGGCTTCGGGTTCCTCAACGAAGAACTCGGCACCCATCCCCGCGAGGCTTTCCAGCACTCGCTCCGCCAGGTGACTGACGTTGATGACGAGCGGCGGGCGCGCTCCCAGCAGTCGCTCAGCTGCGACGAGTCCGAGAGGCACGTCGAGCATCGGGAGAGCGGCCTTGGGCCACCGATCCGTGAGAGGACGCAACCGTTCGCCGCGGCCCGCTGCGAAGAGGACGGAGCCGATGTTCACCCGGAGATTGTGGCAGCCTGGGCTTCGGAGGTTGCCATGGCAAGGAGATTCACCGATCGGGCCGCGGCGGGATCCTTTCTGGCCGATCATCTGACGGATCTCGCAAGCGACGAGGATCTACTGGTTCTGGGATTGCCTCGCGGGGGCGTTCCTGTGGCCGCCGCGGTCGCCGCGTCGTTGGACGCTCCGCTCGACGTGTTCCTAGTTAGAAAGCTCGGGGTCCCGGGTCGCGAAGAGCTAGCGATGGGCGCGATCGCCAGCGGCGGGGTGCTCGTGGTTAACGACGAAGTGATCAGGGGGCTCGGGATCCCGCGGACGATGCTCGACGCCGTCGTCGCACGCGAGCACAAGGAACTCGCTCGACGCGAACATCTCTACCGCGGTGCGCGTCCGGCCCTCGATCTCGCAACCAAGACCGTGGTGCTCGTCGACGACGGCCTCGCCACGGGCTCGACGATGAGAGCTGCGGTCGAGGGGGCGAAGACGCTGGGTGCCGGGAAGACGATCGTTGCGGTACCGGTGGGGGCTCCGTCTACGTGTGCGGACCTCGCCGAGGTCTGCGACAAAGTCATTTGTCCGCTGCAACCTGAAAGGTTGATCGCGGTCGGCTTCTGGTACCGGGACTTCTCGCAGGTAAGCGACGACGAGGTGCGCGGCTTCCTAGGCGGTTAGGCGCGGACCAGCTTGTAGCGGCGGAGGAACGCCGGTAGATCAGGGATAGGTGCCGGTCGGCCCGTCGACGAAATATTCGTTGTACGGGCCCGGAGCCGCTCCCTGGGTCAGGGTCCACAGCCGGTCGAGCGCCGTGACCATGACCGTGTGCGTCTGGCTCTTCTCCGAAGCGTGTCCTGCTATCGGCGAGCGATATTCGGGGTCGAGCTGCCCTCCGGCGTAGCCGCTGAGCGTCGTGTCGCCGTCGGACTCGTCACTCTTACGGCCGATCGTGTACATGTCGGTCGGTATCTGGGCTTGCGCGAGCAGCGTGGTCATCTCTCGCGCCTGGTTGTAAGGAACCAACCCGTCGTCCAAGCCGTGAACCACGATCACGCCCTTAACGCCAGAGGCTTTGATGTCGTCGATGTGGTTGACCACCGCATGATCGGCGTACGCCTCGGGCTGCTCGTCGAACGATCCGCCCATCTCGCGTTCGATGTCGGCCTTGGCGTTCGCGGCGAACGTGTTGACGCTCTCGAGCGCGGACGCTCCCATGTAGGTCTCGATCACGTTCACGGCACCTTCGACATCGATCCAATAATCGAAGAGGGGTGACCCGTCTGCGTGCTTCGCGTCCTTAGCAAGAGCGACGGCGAGGCCCGAGCTGTTCCCGCCCATGCTGACCCCGAAGATGACGACGTTCTTGATGCTGGGGCAAGCCTTCTCGAAGAACTGAGCGGCCACGATCATGTCTCGCGCGCCCTCCATCACTTGCCATCCGCGCGCCTCCGGCAACCCATCGCCGTTCGCGTCTGGTGTGATCTCGGTACCGCGGTAGTCCATCGTCACGGCGGCTGCTCCGTGGTCGCGCGCTGCGTTCTTCATGTGCTCGGTCCAAGAAAGAGAGGTGTGGCCGTATCCGTGCGCAAAGACGACAAGGGTCGAAGGCGTCGCGGCAGGAACCGCGTAAAGCCCGTGCGCCGTTTCGGTACCTTGGGCCACGGGAACCTGGATATCGATGGAACGTGCCGCGTCGGCGTCGTCGGTGCAGAACGAACCCGTCCCATGTCCTTTCGAGGGATGCTGCGGGTGCACGGGGTGAGTCGGATGTACTCGTTTCGCGTGCGCGGGAGCGAGAGAGATCGTAAGCAGGGTCGCCAGCGCGAGTGGGGCGGCGAGCGTGCGCATCGTGAACTTCAACGTTTCCTCCCAGGCGTCGTCCGTCGTATCGCCTGAGTTCGCCGCAGGGGTCCTGAACCCTTCTGTGCAGCGTCAGGTCGGGGGATGAACCGGACATATCTCCCACGATCACGTGACGGGGAGGCCGGCCTCCTTCCACGCCGCGAAGCCGCCTTCTACATCGGTGACGTCGGAAAAGCCGAGCTCCTGCAACCGTGCGGCCGCGAGACTCGACGAATAACCCTCGGCGCACAAGATGATCAAGCGATCTCGGGTTCCCTCGATGCGTGGGTCGCGACTATCCGACTCGGGATCCACCCGCCATTCGAGAACGCTGAGCGGCAGCTCGATGGCACCGGGGATGCTCCCGTCTCGCTCGCGCAGATCGGCGGACCGCGTGTCGATCACTTTGCCGCCGGTCTTCATCTCCTCTAGCGCCTGCTGCGGCGTGACTCGCGCCAACCGGGCGCGCGCCTCCGCCAGCAGCTCGTGGATCGATCGACGGCCCATGGGCCAAGCCTACGGAATGAACGCGGGCTAGGCCGTTCTACCTATTGTCGGGTCCCTCCAAAACTGCCTTACTTGCGGGAGTCTGTCCGAACTCGAGGGGGTCCCACTTGTTTCGATCGCGTCTCAATCGCGTCGTCGCCCTGTGCTTGATGGTCGCCGTGCTTCCACTGGCAGGGCCCGCAGCCAACGCAGCGGATCCCTCCGGCGTTTGCGCCCTTCCTTCCAAGCCCTTTCTCGGCGAGGGATCCACCGACTACCGCTTTCACTTGCGTCCCAGCGGAACGCGCAAAGGGATCCTTTTGTTCGTCGACTTTCCGGACGTGCAGGCGGCCGACCCGGTAACGGACTACAGGGATCTGTTGATGCCGGCGGAAGACTGGTACTCCGAGGCTTCTTACGGCCGGTTCACTCTGGATCTCCAGGCTCCGCACCTCTCGTGGGTTCGGATGCCTGGCGATTCCGGGAGCTACGGCATCAACCGGCAGTCGAGTCCTTCGCACCAAGAACACAAGGCGTTCATGGCGGCCGCGGTGAAGGCTGCAGACCCCGACGTCGATTTCTCCGCTTACGACCTGTTGTACGTGGTCACACCGAAGGAAGCGGACCAGATCGACTACTCCCCGGCGTTCCTTTCGGCCGCAGGCGATGGAGTGAAGGCAGACGGCAATGAGATGCGCTTTGGCGCCACGATCGCTCAAGACATATGGACTCCGAACTGGGGTTACAAGGTCCTGGTGCACGAGACCGGGCACACGTTCGGTCTCACCGACCTGTACTCACTCCACACGGACGTCATGAAGTTGCACGGTTGGGTCGGCGGATGGGATCTCATGGGGAACATCGGCGGTTACTCCCCGGACTTCCTCGCGTGGCACAGGTGGAAGCTGGGATGGCTCGATGGTTCGCAGGTCGATTGCGTGACGAACAAGGGACAGAGCGATCACGTTCTCACCCCTGTGGAAACTGCGGGTGGAAAGAAGGCGGTCGTGATCCGCACGTCGGACAATTCCGCATACGTTGCCGAGAATCGGCAGGCCACCGGCCACGATGCAGATGCATGCGACGAGGGAATCCTTGTCTACAAGGTCGATTCTTCAGTCGAGAGTGGCTCCGGCACGATCAGGTTGAAGGACGCGCACCCCGACACGTCTCTATGTGGCGACGGCTTCGGAGACGCTCCGTTCGGCATCGGCGATGGAGAGCAAACGACATTCGAGGACGCAGCCGCAGGCGTCACGATCCAGGTTCTCTCACACGATGGGACCGACTACGGCATCCGCGTGACGCGGACATCTACCTTCGTTCCCTCACCCGTGAAGCACAAACGAGACGTTCTCCTCATGTCGTTCGCTCTCAAGAACGACCTGATGACCTTCAAAGGCAAGTTGGCGGTGCGTGATTCCTATGCGCGTTGCGGGAAGTCCGTGTCCGTCACGCTTCAAAGGAACTCATCGGGACACTGGAGGACGGTCGCGTCTACCAAGTCGTCGACGTCGAGCGCTTTCACACTGAAAGAACCGTTCCGAACGGGGAAGTACCGGATCAAGGCACCTCAGGCGGCGATCTCGGGGGTTCCCAAGAACGTCTGTCTTGCTGCCGCGACGACGGCGATAAACATCTAGACGCGTGAAGAGCCCGGGCGAACCCGGGCTCTTCGTTGTCCCCGCGAGATCTAGTTCGAGGTGAACTTGTAATTGACCGTTGCGGTCGGTCCACCGGACCAGTTGCACGCAACGATGTTGACGGTTTGCTTGATCGGGATCGTGACGGACAGCTTCTCGCCGACGATTCCACCCTGGACGTTGTCGGCGTGCGACGAGGCGAGCTCGCTGCCGGCCTTGTTGAACACGTACAGGTCCCAGTCGCCTTGGAAGTCACCCATGGAGGCGGTGAGCTTGCCGGCGGCAGGGATCTTGAGGGCCTTGCTGGCGCGGCTGACGCCCTCGTTGCTGGCGAGACAGTCTTGCCCGGCGTCCGCTCCGTCGGCGAACGAGGCCGGATACGGAACCGGTGCAACCGCCGAGAAACTGCCCTTGGTCGTCTTGCCGGCGAGTGCCGGCAAGGCCATGACTCCGACTACGAGTGCCATTCCGATGAAAGCCGATATCCCTTTACGCATCTCTGCATCCCCTTTTTAACGTGGTCCCTTCCTA
>JAXDJP010000232.1:0-8102 GCA_034665645.1 Actinomycetota bacterium
ACAAGATGACCACGAAAGGAAGGTGGTCTATATGCGAGCAGTCGTTTATCACGGGCCGGGCAAGAAGGAATGGGAAGAGGTTCCGAAACCGACGATCATCGATGACGGCGACGCCATCGTGCGCGTCGATGCCGTAACGATCTGTGGGACGGATCTGCACATCCTCAAAGGAGACGTGCCTGCGGTAACCGACGGCCGGATCCTCGGTCACGAGGCAGTTGGGACGATCGAAGAGATCGGGTCCGGCGTCGGCAGTGTGAAGATCGGAGATCGAGTTCTCATTTCGTGCATCACAGCCTGCGGTAGCTGTCGTTTTTGCCGTGAGGGTCGCTACGGCCTCTGCATCGGCGGCGGCGGTTGGATCTTGGGGCACAAGATCGACGGGACGCAGGCGGAGTACGTGAGGGTTCCCTTCGCGGACACGTCGACGTACCTCATCCCTCCCGGCGTTCCCGACGAGGACGTACTCATGCTTGCCGACATCGGACCTACTGGGTACGAAGTGGGCGTTCTGAACGGACAGGTCGAGCCCGGCGACGTTGTCGCCGTAGTCGGAGCGGGTCCGATCGGACTCTCTGCGATGTTGACCGCGCAGCTCTACTCACCAAGCCACATCGTCGCCATCGACATGGCAGATGCACGGCTGGAAGCGGCGAAGGGATTCGGAGCGACGGCAACGATCAACAACTCGCGCGAAGACGCGGTCGAGGCAGTGCGTCAGCTGACGGGTGGCCTCGGAGCGGACGTCGCGATCGAAGCAGTGGGCGTGCCTGCGACTTTCGAGCTGTGCGCCGAACTCATCCGGCCGGGGGGCAGGGTCGCGAACATTGGAGTTCACGGAAAGCCCGTGACTTTGCATCTAGAGGACCTCTGGATCAAAGACGTGACGATCAAGACGGGGCTCGTAGACACCTACTCGACCCCGACGCTGCTCAAGTTGGTGTCTTCGGGCCAGCTAAAGGTGGAGGACTTCGTCACGCACCGCTTCACGTTGGATCAGTTCATGGAGGCGTACGACGTCTTCGCACGCGCTGCCGACACCGGTGCATTGAAGGTGGTGCTCACCAGGAACTGACGAGCTCCGGTGACGCGTCGAAGGGTCGATCCAGCCGGGATCGACCCTTCCTCGCGGCCCTAGTGGATCGATCGGACGCTCTCAGCTCCTGGCGCTCCTCCCAAGTAGGGCCAAACGGCCCCTGCCGAGAGTGACGTTTCAGCCTGACGCATCTGCTCGGCAGCGCCTTAGATATGGGGTAAGTCGTCCACCGACGCGCTCCAGGGCGCTGTCGGGGGGCGACTCCTAGGAGTTCGTCTCTGAGAGGAGCGTCACCGAATGTCGAGAAGGCACGATTCTCTGCTGCCCCTGACACACGACCATCACCACGCCTTGGCAAAGGTTCGAAGGCTAAAGGCTGCAGCCGTCGGCTCACCGGAGGAGCGGCATGCACAAGGGGATGAGTTCATCCACTTCTTCGACTCGGAAACCATCACCCATTTTCGAGAGGAGGAAGAGGTGGTGTTCCCGCTCGTCATAGGGGAGTCTGAAGCCGAACCCGTTCTCGCTCGATCGATGATGGAGCACCTCGCGATCCACGCACTGGTTCACGAACTTCGAGCGCAGCTAAGCGTCGGGGACCCGACACCTGAAAGCTTGTCGGCGATCGCGGTCTCTCTCGAAGCTCACATCAGATATGAGGAGAAGACCCTGTTTCCCTTGATCGAACGTCTCGTGTTCTCAGAGTTAGCCGACGTGACGCTTGCACCAAGAGATCGCGTCGACGCCGCGCCTGTCGCCGGCTGATCATTGCGCCGTCGCTGAGGCCTTCGTCGAAGGTGCACTTCGGTTGCCGGCACCATCGAAAGCCACGACGTAGTACCAGTAGGTCTTCCCTTTGGTGAGACCGCCGTCGACAAACGAGAGTGAGGCGGTCGACGCAATCTTCGAATACGTGCCGGCCGACGAAGCCGCGCGCCACACCTCGTAACCTCCGAGACCACTTCCTCCCGTGTCGGTCGACGCGAGCCACTTGAGACTGATGCTGCGCTTTCCCGGCTTTACGCCGACGCCCGTCGGTGTGCTGGGCGGAGACGTGTCGCGTGCAGCGCTCCCGGCGATCTTTGCCGCAACGTCCGAGCGGATGCTTGGAATCTCGCCGTAGAAGAGGTCGCCTGGGCATTCGGTCGCCCCCCAGTCGCGATGCCCGCTGATGTTGGGGACGAACTTCGTGGTCCCGTTCACGGGGTTCGTGTACGTCGAGGTGCCTTGCGGATCGAGACCGTGGTGGTCGGCTTCCCACGCGAGATGATCTACGACCGCGCCCCGCGCCGCGGGGGAGACGGACGCCGACGTATATGTCCCGAGCACGGCGATTCCCATAGTTCCGGAGTTGTAGCCGCCGACGTGCGCGGCCGTGACGCCGAACCCCGCGGCGTTTTCGCCGGTAGGGGTGTCGGCGTTCATACTTCCCGCCGGTCCCGAGTAGCGTCCCTTGTAGATCGTTCCGGCCGCATCGACGAGGAAGTTGTACCCGATGTCGCCCCAACCCTTGTCGATCGCGTGGTAGCGATAGATCGCTCTGACGGTCGCAGCGGGATCTGGATCGTTGTTCTGCGTCGCGGTGTGATGGATGACGAGCTTCTGCGTCGGGTAGAACTCGGTCGGCCACTTTTCCGAACCATCGGGATTGAAGCGAAGCGACTCGTCTGCACCCCATTGTTGACGCGACACCACGGCTGGTTGCGCGACCGATGCCTCTGCGACGGGAGCGACGGTCGTCCATGCCCTGGGTCCGTCGGTCGTATTGATCGCGACGGCTCTCCCCGTCTCCGCCTCGCCGTTCAACTGATATGCGGTGGCGTCGTCAGGAGCGGAGACGAGGCTCGAGAAAGTTCTTCCGTCGGCCTTCGGCATGTCGTCCTCGTGGGCTACCTGCCACCGAGTCCACGCGCCGGAGGTGAGGAAACGCACCTTGGGCGCGGCGCCATGCGTCCATGAGACGCCCAGGAAATCGATCGGGAACGGGGTCGTCACGACGGCGCTCTGTCCATGAAGGTCGCCCAGAGAACGGGTCGCCGCCAGGGTCTCCGGCACGCCGCGCGCGAGGGCGGGGAGCGGGAGAAGGACAACCGCAAGGCCGAGAACGAGGGCGATGATCAAGGTTCGAGCGCGCAAAAGGACAGCTCCTTCTGTGGACAACTGGCGGACCCAGCCTATGTCCACTTTGCACCATCTTGAATAGTTATTTGGGGTCATTCTGGAGTCGGAGTAACTAGATGACGGTGCGAAAAAGACAAGGAGTTCCGTTACCGACTCTCGTCGTCGGCGCTAGTGGGGACAGATCATCCGGGCGATCCCTCAGGTGAGGGAATGAGACCCAGCTGTTGCAGCATCGCAAGCTGATCGACGACATGCCAGTGCTCGGCGAACTTGCCGTCTTCGAGGCGATAGATGTCGATACCCGCAACCGAGAAGCTCTTATTGGTCGGGGGGATCCCGAGGAATTCTCCGACGTGGGTGCCCGAGTTGGTCCACCTCACCACCAGCTTGTCGTCGGCCTGGATCACGTCCTCGATCGTGAAGCGGACGGCGAGACCTTCCTTCAGCATCGTGACGCGGTCCTTGAGACCCGTCAGTCCTTCGCCTTGACCCGGAAGAGGATCGTGTTCCTGGTAGTCGGCGGTTGCGATCTCGTTCAGCGCGTCGAGGTCGCCATCGACCAGAACGTCCTCGTAGAACCTACGGATCACCTCTTGAGCCATCTGACCCTCCTTTGGGAGTTTCGGCCTTACTGACCGCATCAGCATCGCCCGCGGATAAAGCGGGGGCCATACCGACCTACCCACCGACTTGGTCACCGTGTTTGGAATGGTCGAAGATGGAGCGATGTCGAGTCCCTCCCCACTGGCCGAATTGATCCGGAGCAGAAGGGTTTCGGCCAGCCTGACACAGGAGGAGTTGGCCGAGAAGGCCGGCATCAGCGTGCGAACGATCAGTGATATCGAGCGCGGTCTGCGGCGATTCGTGTACCGGGACACCGCGGAGAGGCTCGCGGAAGCCCTCGGGGTAGGTGCTGCCGAGAAGGAGGAATTCATCTCGGTCGCTCGGGGGCGAGCGTCAGGCCTCCAATCTGGGCTGCGGGGTCTCCCGTCGCGGCCGAACCGTGTACCGGTTCCGCCAACGCCCATGATCGGCCGCGAGCAGGAGATGGAGATGCTCCTAGACGCCTTCCGCGACGGGTCGACCCGATCGATCTCCCTCACGGGGCCGGGTGGGATCGGAAAGACGAGGCTTGCTGTGGAAGCGGCTGCGGCGGCCAAAGACACCTTCCAAGACGGGGTGTTCTTCGTGTCTCTTGGCCCCTCCGAGAGCTCCGATCGAGTCGTGCCGCTGATCGCGGAGGCGCTCGGGATGGTCGAACCAGAAGCCCAGACGGTGGCCGACATCTCGATGCATGTGGGTGCAGCAGCGATCCTTCTGGTCCTCGACACCTTCGAGCACGTGCTGGGCGCTGCCGCATCGCTGGCTGAACTGCTGTCGTCTTGCGATCGGCTGACCGTGCTTGTCACCAGTCGTGAGCCCCTTCGCATTCGTGGTGAACACGTCGTCGTCCTTGCTCCATTGAGGCTGCCCCTCGAGGGCACCGATCTGTCCTCGGCGCCGGCGGGTCGCCTGTTGCTCGAGCGAGCGAGAGCCGCAAAGGCAGATCTCGTGATCGATGAGGAGTCTTCCGCTTTGCTTGGCGACATCTGCCGGCGACTCGAAGGATTGCCGCTTGCGATCGAGCTTGTCGCGGCCCGAGTGCGTCATCTTCCTTTGTCGAAATTGCGGGAGCAACTCGATGCTCGGTTGCAGGTGCTTACGCAGGGAGGCGCAGACTTGCCTCGGCGCCAGCAGACGATGCGAGGCGCGATCGGCTGGAGCTATGACCTCCTCGATTCCAGAGAACGTTCTCTGTTCCGGTCGCTATCGGTGTTCCGGGGCGGTTGGACCTTGGAAGCCGCGCAAGAGGCGTGGGTCACCAGCGAAGGAGATGTTGTCGACACGCTGGGCGCGCTCGTCGACAAGAGCTTAGTGGTGCTGATCGGCGCAGAGAGCCCATCCCCGCGCTATTCCATGATGGATGTCATCGCCGAATTCGCGGCCGAGCAACGAGATCGGTACGGTGAGACGCCGGAGCTGTTGCGGTCTCATGCTGCGTACCTCCTCTCCCTGGCGGAGCGTGCAGAAGAGAAGTTCGGAACGTCCGCTCAGGAACAGGCATTCAAAGACCTTCTTGGGGAACACGACAATCTGCGCGCGGCTCTTGCCTGGTCGCTCGCGGACGGCGACCCGGAGATCGGACTGCGGCTGGGGGCCGCGCTCTGGCAGTTCTGGCGCGCGGCGGGGTATCTCTCCGAAGGCCGGTCATGGTTAGCGCAAGCCATCCGCGCAACCGCTGGTGCACCGGCGGACGTGCGGGCCAAAGCACTGTGGGGTGCTTGCTGGCTGGCCTTCCAGCAGGACGACCTCAGGTCTGCCCGGCGTTACAGCGAGGATTTGCTGCAGGTCACGGGCGACGAAGAGACATCGCTGATACGCCGCAACGCTTTGACTACGCAGGCGATGGTTCGCATGGCAGAAGGTGACTTCGCTGCTGCCCTAGCTCCCCTCGAGCGCAGCGTCGCGATCACTGATGCCGGCGGAGTGAGCTGGTATATGGCGACTTCCAAGCTGAACCTTGCAGTGGGGCTGTTACATCTCCGCCGACTAGATGAGGCGTCCTCGCTATTGGACGAGGCGCTGGGGTTGTACTTGAAGTTCGGCGATCAGCGTTTCGCCGCACGCGTACATGCCTACCAAGGCCACCTGGAGTTGCTGCGAGGAGACACGGAAGGAGCAAGGGACTTGTTCTGTCGCTCCGCGCGCCGCTTTAACGAGATTGGTGATCAGGGTGGGGTGGGAGAGTCCCTTGAAGGATTGGCCGCCGTGTCTGCTGCCAGCGGGGGGATGGATGAAGCTGCTCTCGTGCTGGGGACCGCGAGACATGCGCGCGAGCGCTCGATGTCAAAGACCCTTCCGTTCGATCGGACCTTGGTAGAGGGGTGGCTCGATGAAGCTCAACGAGCAGTCGGCGAGGAGAGATGGGCGGCTCTGCTGGGGCAGGGTGGTGCGATGGACATCGCCGCTGCCCTAGAGCTCGTGGGGAAGCACTGGGGGCCAGTCTTCCCATGAATCTGGGTGAACAAGACGAGTACGTAGCCGCGATCGAAGAGGTCGAGCTGGAAGCAGCGAGGCTGATCGAATCCGTCGGCAAGGTGCTAGAAGCTCTGCGCAGCGCCAAACAGGAGCGTTTCGCGGGCGTACCCCTGCCCGAGATCGTTGCTGGTCTCGTCGAGACGGGAGGGAGAAGGCTCAGAAGATCGGCCGACGAGGCATTCGTTCTTTATGAACAGGCGATGATGAACTATCGAGTGACTGCAATTCGGGAGCTAGTCGATGAATACGGTCTCTCACTTTCAGAGGTAGGCCGTCGCATCGGTGTTTCGAGACAGATGGTTGGTCGCTTGTATAGGTCGAGCACCGAATAGGTGTCGTACCTACCCCCCGGACCCCCGGTAAGTTCCTGGGCCCCCTCTCCAAACACCTTTCCCCCTTGCGGTAACCCCGGGTTTCGCCTCGAGACTCCTCTTCACCACTCGGGCGGAATGAACTTCCGGGCTCCTTGGGGGCCGGCGAGCCAGTGGGCGGGAATGCACAACGAGAACTCGAGCAGCAAACCCGCTGGTTAGACCATCACGCAGAGAGAAGTTGTCGAGTAATGGGGTTGGTAGATGATCGTTTCAGGTTTGCCTCCAAATGGAACTGAGAAACAGGAGCACCAGGCTCCTGACGCTGAACTTCGAGCGACCCAGGTTCTCGAGGCCGTCCGGTCCGATTTCCTTCTCGACAACATCCTCATGAGTGCCCCCGTCCCGGTGTTCATCAAGGACTCGGAAGGCGTCTATGTCTATGTGAACAAGTCCTACGAGGTGGCCGCCGGGCTAACTGCGGATGAGATTCTCGGACACACCGACTTCGATCTCTTTCCACCTGAAATAGCAAGCGCTTACCGGCAAAATGACATGATGGCTATGGGCCACCCGAATCCGATACAAAGGGACGAGCCTTTCCTGGTTGATGGTGACGAGCGCACGTATGCAGTCGTCAAGTCGGAGATCCACGCCGGCCCAAATGAAGTCGCCGGTGTGTTCGGCTTATCAGTAGACATCACCGATAGCCTGAAAGCCGAGCAGGCGCGGGGCGTCGAGCGTCAACGCCTTCGCTCTGATGCATTCTTTACACAACTGCTCGATTCCTTAACCCCGCAGGAGGCGCGAGTTCTAAACCTGCTTGTTGAAGGGCTATCTGATAGTGAGATAGCTGAGCGCTTCTCCCTGACGAGTGGGACTATTCGACACCACGTCTCTCACTTACTCAAGAAGCTGCGGAAACAGAACCGCACCCAGGCTGTCGTCGAAATGCTGAAGCATCGCAGGCGTTGACGGCGTTTCGCATTCGCGCTGCAGCATCTCTGCTGTATGTCACGCCCTGTCCATGCGCTCGCGTTGCCGGTATCCGTATGCTGCTTCTCTGACCTCTGTATCGTTCTCAAGGCTGGATCCCAGGGCACCGGCGACCGTCGCTACCGACGCGCCGAGCCAGGCGATACGGAGATAGTCGGTGACATCTGCGGACTGCTTCGTCACCTGTTCCAGAAGACCGCCGTCGATGAGAAAGAGCGAGCCTCCGATCAACGCCAGGAAGAGGCCGAGGTACAGCACCGAGATTCCCAGCGTGATCGTGATCGCGGTGACCGTGTTGTAGAGACGCGCTCGTTCCGGCTCGAACGGCCCGTCCCGTTTCTCCCACAGGTCGTGGTCGACGACGATCCAGGCCACCATTGCGCCCACAGAGAGGACTGACGCGATGACCAGTCGCGGGGTTTGGACGTGGCCGGACAGCATCCATAAACTCTGGCTCATCACGAGATACGCTCCCGTCCCTATCGCCGCTACGAGAACGCGGTAGAGACGGCGGGCCAGGAACCATGGTCGGTTGGCTCTCACCATCCCTGCTACGAGTC
>JAXDJP010000233.1:0-8166 GCA_034665645.1 Actinomycetota bacterium
CGCTGATGTTGCCGCCCGACCCCTCCGTCCTCGCCGATATGCCGTACTTCGAGTTCCATCCATTCGGTATCGAGCGCCGCAGAGCCGACGTCATCCGGCGCGTTTGCGCGGCGGCCGAACGTCTGGAGGAGTCGACCGACCTGGATGCGGACGAAGCGTGTCGCAGGCTGGCCGGCGTCTCCGGCGTCGGACCCTGGTCCTCGGCTTACTGCCGCAGGATCGCGCACGGTGACCCCGACGCCGTCATAGTGGGCGATTACAACCTACCGGGCGTCGTTGACTGGGTACTCGCCGGCGAACGGACCGCGGACGACGCCCGCATGCTCGAATTGCTCGAACCGTTCCGAGGTCAACGTGGACGCGCGATGGTCGTGATCGAGGCGTCCGGTATCAGGCCCCGGCGGCGTGCGGCGCGCTCCCGGGCCTACCTCATCGAGAGGATCTAGCTTCGGGCGGCTACCTCGAAGGGGTTGTCGCGATAAGCGTCGCCGCCGAGCAAGCGCGCCCGCAAGGACCCCACCAAGTACAGCGGGAAGAAGAAGATCCCCCACTTCTCGTATTGCCCAACGTGGACCAGCTCGTGACGCAACGTCTGTTCGTCCAGGTCGTCGACGGACAGCACGACGTGCCCGAACGTGATCGCGCGGTAACGCCATCCCAGTCGACGCGGCCACGTCGCGCCCTCACACAACAGGATCCCGCGACACACCGAGTGACGTCGAAAGAACGGTGCGAACAGCATGCCGACAAGCGATCCCGGCAGCGCCCAGATAAGCGCGAACAGACGTCGCGGTTTCGTTTGCGCCTCCTACAGTGGAACGTCGGAGATCACGAGCACTTTCTCCTCGGTCATCTCCGCCATGGCCCACCGAAGTCCCTCGCGACCGGTGCCGGAATCCTTCGTGCCGCCGTACGGCATCTGGTCGGCGCGAAACGCCGATACGTCGTTGACGACAACGCCTCCGACCTCCAGATCACGATGCGCTTGCATGATGCGCTTCACGTCGGACGTGAAGACTCCCGCTTGTAGCCCGTAACGAGTCTCGTTGGCAGTCGCGATCGCTTCGTCGAAGTCCTCGTACGTGCTCATCGTGACAACGGGACCGAAGATCTCTTCTTGCCTTACCTTCATGCCGGATCTCGTGTGTCCTAGCACTGTGGGCAGGTAGAAGGGGTCCTCTCGCTTGCCGCCCACGAGGACCTCGGCCCCCCCTTGCACGGCCTCGTCGACCCACGCCGATACGCGCTCGAGAGAGTCGTGGTCGATCAGGGGACCGACCTCCGTTTCGGGATCCAAGGGGTCGCCGGTCTTCAACTTCCCAACGGCCTCGACCAATAGCTCGCCGAAGCGCTCGGCGACCGATTCCTGAACCAGCACGCGCTGCACCGAGATGCAGGATTGACCGGCCTGGTAATAGCCGCCGTACGCGATGCGATCGGCAGCTTTCTGAAGGTCCCCGTCTGAGTGAACGATGACCCCCGCGTTGCCACCCAGCTCGAGCGTCACCACCTTCTTGGGATCTTTGGCTTTCAGCTCCCAACCCACTTGAGACGAGCCGGTGAACGAGATCTTCTTGAAGCGCTCGTCTCCGGCAAGCTCCCCGGCCTCCGATCCGCCGATCGGTAGGACCGAGCACATACCGGTGGGGAGGTCTGTCTCCAAGAACAGTTCGCCGAGAAGCAGTGCCCCGAGCGGCGTTTTCGTGGCCGGCTTTATGACGATCGGCGCGCCGACCGCAAGCGCGGGGGCCATCTTGTGCGCCACGAGGTTGACGGGGAAGTTGAACGGAGTGATGGCTAGGACCGGGCCCAGCGGGAACCTCCTGATGATGCCCATGCGCGACCCGAGCGAACCGTCGGAGTCGAAGCGCATCACCTCGCCGCCGTCCCGCCTTGCCTCCTCGGCGGCCCAGCGGAATGTCGATACACCGCGAGCGGCTTCGACCTTGGACCACTTGAGTGGCTTGCCGCCTTCGCGCGCGATCAGCTCCGCGACCTCGTCGGCGCGCTCCTCCAGCCGCCGAGATATGTGGAGCAGAGCGGCGGCACGCACGTGGAGCGGGAGCTTTCGCGTCTCCTCGAATGCCTCGTGAGCCGCCGCGACGGCGGTTTCGACGTCGGCTTCGGTCGGTTTGGCAACCGTCGCCACGACGCTGTCGTCGTACGGGCTTTTAACCTCGAACGACCCACTCCCGGTCCGCCACTCCCCCGCAACCAGGTACGGCTTCGCGTCACCCATCACTCGTCTCCGGCTACGACGTAGTACCAATCCTTGCGCGCCACTCCGGAGAGCTCGGCCATTATGTGTTTCGTCACCGTGTACTCCTCCATCGACTCCAGGCTCATGTCTTTCCCGAAGCCGGATTGCTTGAATCCCCCGTGCGGCATCTCCGGACTAAGCGGAAGGTGATCGTTGATCCATACCGTTCCGAACCGGAGCGCCTTCGCGGCTCTCAGCGACTTGAACGTGTCGCGGGTCCACACCGAAGCCGCTAGTCCGTACTTCACGTCGTTCGCTTTCGCCAGGACCTCGTCCTCGGTCTCGAATGGGAGGAAGGTGGGGGCCGGACCGAACACTTCGTGTTGCACGATCTCGGCGCTCTGGTCCGCGCCCGAGATCAAAGTCGGCTCGAACCAGTAACCCTTGTCCATCCCCTCGGGGCGTCCGCCCCCCATGAGGATCTTGGCTCCTTGCTCGCGAGCGCGATCGACGAAGCCCTGCACCCGATCGAACTGAGCTTGATTGATCAGCGGTCCCATGTCGGTCGTCCGCTCCAACGGGTCTCCCAGCCGGATCTCGGCGGTGAGGTCGGAGACCCTCGCGATGAGCTCGTCCCAGATAGGACGTTGCACGTAGATGCGGGTGGCGGCCGTGCAGTCCTGTCCGGTGTTGATGAACGACCCTGCGATACAACCCTGCGCCGCGGCCTCGAGGTCGGCGTCTTCGTAAACGATGAACGGGGCCTTGCCCCCCAGCTCCATGTGCAGACGCTTGATCGTCGGCGCGGCGGCTTGGATCACGCGCGCCGCGGTGTCGACGTCGCCGGTCAAGGAAACCATGTCGACATCGGGATGAGACACGAGCGGCTGGCCGACCTCTTGCCCTCGGCCCGTGATCACGTTGAAGACGCCGTCCGGCATGCCCGCTTCCTTGGCGATCTTGGCCAACTCGATCGTCGTGATCGGCGTCCAGGGAGCCGGCTTCAACACCACGGTGTTGCCGGCCGCAAGAGCGGGGCCGATCTTCCACACCGCCATCATGATCGGGTAGTTCCAGGGAGCCACCTGACCCACCACGCCGACGGGCTCGCGCCGCAACCAAGACGAATAGCCGGGCAGGTATTCCGCCGCCGCGCTGCCGCCGAGAACGCGCGAGATGCCGCCGAAGTACTTCAATTGATCGGCAGCCATAGGGACGTCGCCGTCTGCCGCGAGCTTCATCGTCTTGCCGCCCTGGAGTACCTCCCAGCGCGACAGCTCTTCGGCGCGCTCCTCCACCAGCTCGCCCATCTTCCACAAGATGGCACCGCGCTCTCCGGGGCCGAGGTTCGACCAACGCCCATCCTCGAACGCTTCGCGCGCGGCCTCGACCGCTCGGTCCACATCCTCGGACCCGGCTCGAGGTACGGAGCCGATGATCTCTTCGTTGGCGGGATTCTCTATCTCGTCGGTCTTGCCCGACGCCGCTTCGACGACCTCGCCGCCGATGAACATGCCGCTCGAATACATGTGAGCCCCCTTAGATGGGTGATGGGCAGTTCAATGCTAGGGCCGCTCGGCCCCGGGGGCATTTCCCGCCCGGCCCTATGTCTGCGATGCCTTTGTACAAACTGGAGAGCATCAGCGAGGGATCGTGAAGTCGTCGATCACCACGCCGTTCGAGCCGAGCGCCTGAACGCGGAGTCCGGCGAGATCGGCCGTTACCGCTAGGAAGTGGTGGTCCTGGTCGTTGCCCGCGACCCGAGGCGGGTATCCGGCCGGACAAGGCTCGAGCGGGTACAGGGAATCGCCGCCCCCGCCGGTGACGACATAGGTCGGCCCGTCTGGCGCCACGAAGCGCTGGTAATCGTGGTCGTGGCCGTTCAAGACGAGATCTACGCCGGTGCTTTCGAAGAGCGGAACCCACAGCTCTTGCACGAGGGGCGTTCCATCGTGGCTCGCGCAGCTGTAAGCCGGTTCGTGAAACACCGCGATCTTCCACGTTGCGCTCGACGCTTGCAGGGCCTGAGTAAGCCATTGCAACTGGTCTCCGTTCGCCGGGTCGTTCGCGTCCAACACGAATATCTCCGCGTCCCCGATGACTTTGCTGTACCAACGGTCCGGCATGGCAAGTAGATCTTGGACGGCCGCACCGCCATCGTTCATGACGTCGTGGTTGCCGAGCGATGCCACGACGGGCAAACCCCTAGCGGCGACCCACCCGTAAGGCTCGGTCCAGGCTTCGTCGAAGTCGGCCGACTCACCCGCCGGGTAGATGTTGTCACCCGTGGTCAAGAACGCACTTGCCCCGTTGGTGTCGACCCATCGCAGCATCGCCTGAGACACCTCGTTCTCGTCATCGTCGCCCGTTCCGAAGTCTCCGACCACGACCAGGTGCAAGCCGCCCGGCGCTTGCGATGGGAAGGGGCTGACGTCTCCGGCTTCGGAGGCCGGTGCACCGGTTGCGGTAGCGCCGGTCGTCGGAGCGACGACCTCGGGATCGGAGCCTCCGCAGGCGACGGCGACACAGAGCAGCAGCGAGGACACGAATACACGTCCAGCGGTCTGCATGGAACTAATCATCCAAAGATCATTCCTCCAGCACCTCGGCCGCTTTCAATGCGAGCCAGATCTCGAACTGATTCTCCGGAACCGAAAGATCCCGTCCCAAGAGATCCTCCGCCTGATGCACGCGATAGCGGAGCGTATGTCGATGAACCCCCAAGGTTTCCGCCCCCGGCTCCCAGCGTCCTCCTTGCTGAACGAACGCACGGAGAGATGCCACCAAGTCGGACGAGCGGTTCTTATCTCGGTCGATCACCGGCCCGAGGATCGACCGTACGAATCCTTCGAGCACCGGACGCGGTTGAGCGCCTAGAAGGAAGGCGTATGAACCGAGATCTCTCGGCGAGACGACCGCGTCTCCGGGAGGAGTGGCTCGCAAAGCGAAGACGGCCGACAGGTACGAGTCCCTTAGCGACACCGGGGACAACGACTGCCCGACGCCAACACGCACCGGCGTCGCTTCCGTAGCAGCCACTGAGAACGGAGGCGCATCGTTCAGGTCTTTGGCGAGATCTACGGCTAGGGCAACGGGGTCCTCATGGGCGACCACAGCGGTCACTCGACTGCCGCTGACGGTACTGCGGGCGCGCGGCGTTCGGGCCGAAAGCGACGAGTCAACCGCGCCGGCCAACTCGTCCAAAGCTTGCGCGTCGTAAACCGTTTCGGGTTGCACGACGATCACGGTCAGCGGCGATCCGGCGGGGAAACCGACGAGTTCAAGCTTGCGCTCGAGATCGGCCCCACTCAATCTGCCCGCCCATGCTTCGCTGAGGATGTCCCCTGCAACCCGCCGCTCCGCTTGGATGACCGCGCGCCTCGACGCAAGCAACAAACCGAGAACCGTGACGCCGTGATGGACGACGCTCTTATCCAGGGGGCCAAGCCTGCCCGGCTTGCCGAACACGAGGATCCCCTCGGGCCGCTTACCCGCGGTGACCGCCATCCCCACTTGCGAGCCCGCCGGACCGGTTTCCGCGACCGTTTGGGGACCGCTCCGCTCCAGTACTCCGGGCGGCAAGCTGTCCCATACTCCTCGCACCTCGGGCAAGGGCGCGCTCGGAGACGCGGCCTGAGCTCTCACATCTCCCCTGAGATCGAAAAGGAGCGCCCATCCCTGCGCAAGCGCACTCATCTCTTCGAGCACGTCGGCGGGTCCCGCGCCTTCCGCGACGAGCGCTGCGAGCCGTTCGTGTACCTCGACGGACATCTGCGCCTCGCGCACCCGCTCCTCGGCCAGGCGTGATGACACCGATTCGGCGATCGCTATGAACGGAACGGGATAAGGAACCTCGAGCACGGGAAACCCCACCCGCTCTGCTGCTCTGACGATGGGCAGGGGCACCTCGTCGAAACCGAACCCCACACCGAACCCCAATCCCGCTAGGTCCGCGGCAACGAGCCGGCGGATGTACGAGCGCTGCAGTGCAGGCGAATCCTTGAGTGCCATCCCCGTCGTGAGCAGGAGTTCGCCGCCGTTCAGCCACGGTGTCGGATCCTGGAGCTCGGACGTGTGAGCGGTACGGATCGGCCGATCCAGCCCCTCGCTGCCCGCGATGACCTTGAGCCCCAAACCCGGTAGTTCGAGCAGGTCTCGGATCGTGATCGACATCTTCTCCAGAGTGTACAAAGCGCCCACAAGTACTGTGCCGCGCTGCACCTAAGGACGAGCCCAAGGGGGGTGCAAGCTGGCGACGTACTCCCGCAGCAACTCCAACAAGAGGGGCCGGAATGGGACGAGAGATCCCCACCGAGTGGCCTGGGCCTAACTCCACGGAACTGACGAAAAGGCGTGACCGCGCCGTCCCTCGCGGCGTCTTCAACACCGTGCCTATCTTCGTCGCCGGAGGAGAGGGCGCGGGCGTCACCGACGTAGACGGCAACCGCTACATCGATTTCGCCGGCGGCCTGGGCGTGCTGAACGTCGGACGAGGAAACGAACGCGTGCTCGACGCGGTGCGAACCCAGACCGAGGCATTCCTCCATGAGTGCTTCCACGTCGCGATGTACGAGGGCTATATCGAGCTGGCTGAGACACTCAACAGGTTGGTGCCCGGCGACCACGAAAAGATGACGATGCTCGCGAACTCGGGGGCCGAGGCGGTCGAGAACGCCGTGAAGATCTCGCGCTACTCAACCGGGAGGGACGCGGTCGTCTCGTTCACGAACGCGTTCCACGGACGGACGCTGATGGGAATGACCCTCACTGCGAAGGAGATGCCCTATAAGCGCGGCATGGGCCCCTTCGCTCCCGAGGTCTACCGCCTTCCCTTCGCGTACTGCTATCGCTGTCCCCTAGGGCTCGAGCATCCCTCCTGCGGCATCGCGTGCGCGGACTATGCCGCGGACGTGATCGATTCGCAGATCGGGCGCGATGCGGTCGCCTGCATGGTGATCGAACCGGTGCAAGGAGAAGGTGGTTTCGTCGTCGCACCCGACGATTTCCTACCGGCCCTGCGCGCGGTTTGCTCGGAACGAGACATCCTGCTGGTGGACGACGAGGTGCAGTCCGGGATGGGTCGCACCGGGAAGCTCTTTGCGATCGAGCACTACGGCGTCATCCCCGACATCGTGACGACCGCGAAATCCCTGGGAGCCGGTTTCCCCATCTCCGGCGTCACCGGACCCAGCGAGGTCATGGACGCGCCCCATGTGGGTGGCCTCGGAGGAACGTACGGGGGTAACCCGGTTGCATGCGCCGCCGCCCTTGCGGTCCTTCAAGAATTGACCGAGACCGACCTACTGGCTCGAGCCGAGCGGCAAGGTCATCTCATCATGGAACGACTGAAGCCACTCGAAGACCGCCTCGAGCTTGTGGGAGAGGTGCGCGGACTCGGGCCCATGGTCGGACTCGAACTAGTGGCCGATCGGATGACGAAGGAACCACACAAGATCGCCACCGCGGCGGTCGCGCATCGCTGCCACGAACGAGGTCTCTTGATCCTTAAGGCGGGCACCTACGACAACGTCGTGAGGCTGCTGGCGCCACTCGTCATCTCCGACGACGACCTGAACGAAGGTATGGACATCCTGGTAGAAGCTCTCGAGTGGGCTAACGGCGGGATGAACTGATGCTCCTTGGGGGGGAGCTGGTCGAAGGGAAAGGGAGCCCGATCGAGGTCGTCGATCCCTCGAGCGAAGAGCCCATCGCGTCTATCGCGAGCGCGTCGCCCGATCAGGTAGCGGCGGCGATCGCGTCGGCAAAAGAAGCTTTCCCGGGCTGGAAGCTAACCCCCGCTCCCGACCGGGGGGAGATGCTGCAGGCCCTCGCGCGCTGGATGCGCGACCACACCGAGGAACTAGCCATCACGCTCACTAAAGAGGGCGGCAAGCCCCTCGTCGAGAATCGCGACGAGATCGGTTGGAGCGCGTCGTGCCTCGACTTCTATGCGGTGCTTGGGCGCA
>JAXDJP010000234.1:0-3343 GCA_034665645.1 Actinomycetota bacterium
CAACCTGATCCGCCCGATCGATGGGCCGACCGACAGACTCGACCAGCCCATCGCTCACAACGACGGATAGGTTTTCTTCGACAACGACGTTCTGCAATGCGTCACCGCGCAGCGGGCCCTCGCCTTCGAATCGGACGACCGAGGCAGCGTCCTTGATCAAGATCGACGTCATTCGTCGTCGCTACGTCTGTGGCGTGACACCTTCCGGTACAGGATGTGGCCGTCGTCTCGGCGCTCGGTGTCAACCTCTCCGCGCTTCATCAGGTACGTCAAGTGAGCGAGGGCCTCTCCCAGCGCTAAGCGACGCTGGAAGTTCAAGAGGGTGCCTCCGAAGATCTCGTCGGTGATCTCGTTCGCCGTGTGCGGTTCCTTGCGCACGACTTGAAGGATGGCGCCCAGGCGCCGGTCATGGTGACGTTCGACGACCCGCGCCCGCTCGGCCCCCTCGTCGAACGGCCTCCCGTGGCCCGGGAGAACCATCTGAGGATCAAGCCGCTCCACCTTTTGCAGACTTTCCAAGAAGAGGCCGAGCGGATCCTCGTCGCTGTCGCGTTCGAAGTCGATGTGCGGAGTGATGGAGCCTAGGAGGTGGTCACCCGACAGGAGGATGCTGTCGCGCTCGTTGAATACGCAGATGTGCGAACGAGCATGGCCCGGCGTATGGACTATGTCCCAGGTCCGGTCGCCGATCGCCAAAGACTCCCCGCCCGTAACCCACCTGTCGGCCTCGACGATCCCCGACACGAACCGGCGCCAGTCCTCGAATTGGGTAAGTTCGTCGAGGTCCTCTTCGTCGACTCCGTGCTGCGAGAGCGCCTTGCGCAGTTTCTCTGCCGCCGACTGCGGGTCGCGCAAGACGTCCAGTTCCTGATCTGCGTTCGTGTGCATCCACACCTCGCACCCGAACTCTTCCTTGAGCCGACCGACGAAGCCATAGTGGTCGATGTGCGTGTGCGTCAGGATCAGTCGCCGCAGGTCCTCGACGCCGCGACCACATGCCCGCAGGGCCGCCACGAGGTCGCTCCAACCGCCGTCTTCTCTAGAGGGGTCATAGATCCCCGAATCGACGAGCGTGGCCCCGCTTTCCTCGTCGAGAAGGTACGCGTTGACCCGGTCCAAACCCGGGAAGGGCAATGGAAGGACCAGCCTGAAGACGCCGGGCGCGGGTTCGCGCCGCCGATGCTCCATCGTGGGAGCGATTACTCGTGGATCCGCTCTTTGAGGGCGAACGTGACTCTGACGAGGACTCGATAGGTGATCTCATCCTCCTCGACCAGACCGTCGATCCGTTCGACCTCGAACGAGCTGACTCCCTTCAGGGTGAGCCTCGCCCGGTAGATAGCTTCGGCCACCGCCGCATCGATCGACGGTCCGGTCGCGGTGAGGTCGATGGATTTCTCAACGGCCATGCCTAGCTCCTTTGCTGGTTTGGCTTCATCCTAGTGGCGCCGTCCCGGCGGCTCGAGTCACACCGGGGGTTGTGGGTCGTACTGGATGCCTCGTTTCACTTCGCGCGCGCGGTCGACACCGTGCAACCGCACGATGAGATGCAGTGCCATGTCGATGCCGGCGGAGACTCCGGCCGCCGTGATCACATCGCCATCGTCGACGAACCTGTCGTCGGGCCGAAGTTCGATCGACTCGTCGACGGCTTTCAGTTCGTCCATGGACGCCCAGTACGTCGTCGCGGGGCGTCCCTCTAGCAGGCCGGCATCGGCGAGCACCAATGAACCCGTGCAGACACTCGTCATAAGGCGGGCGCCGGCCGCCGTCTTGCGTATCCAATCCCTCACCGTTTCGTCGCCCAATTGAGGGCGCGTGCCCCGGCCCCCCGGATACACGAGTACATCGATCGCAGGAGCGGAGTCCCAGGAGTGATCGGGGATGACCCTCAACCCTTTGGCACAGGAAACGGGATCTGAGGTGCGCGCAACCGTGAACACCTCGACGTCGTCGTCGGGCCACAGCGTCGCCCAGTAGGAAAGAACTTCCCAGGGTCCGGCCCAATCGAGTTCCTCGGCGCCCTCGAAGAGCGCGATGCCGATGCGCGTTGTCACGCGCTCAGCATAAGAGGGGAAGTTAGGCGGGACGTTCCGCCAGCGGCCGGCTGAAGGTCGGCGTTAAGTGGCACGAAACCGGAGGCCTCATGCGCGACTGCCGGCGCTGCGTTTTCGTGAACATGTCGCGAGAGATCGCCAGCCACCACTGCGCACCAGAAACGCGTACGTCTCCGTCGCGGGGGCCCGACATCCAGGCACATCCCCGTTCGTGAGTCACGTACTCCCCTTCCTTTCGGCACCCGACATCTGAATGCTTCGTACCCAGGTTTCGGCGCCGGCACTCGCCCTCCTGCCTGTCTTTACGAGATATCGGCAGGTGGCCAGGCGGTACGTGGAGGTATGTCCGGAATGCGAAGAAAGATTTAGCTGGTTGCTCCTTGAAGCGCCGTATCGGGAGGCGCCGCGGGCGCTACGAGGTCTTCCCGCTCGAAGAACCTCTCGGCATGCGCGTACCCCATCTCGATCAGCTTGGGCGTGTGTTCCATCGACGCGAACGGCACCGCGAAATCGAGGCGGGGAACCGGCACGAAGATGAGCTCGACGCGCTCCCCGAACCGCGTTATGTCGAGCTCGAGCCGCTTTGACCGCGACAGTGAGAAGGCATGCAGTAAGTAATCCATGGGACGGAGGAGCTGCCGGCGTTGGTGGTTCGTGGCCGACACGTCGATGACGTAGATGCGCTTCGCACCCATCGCAACGGCAGGCGCGATGGGCACCGAGTCGGCGACTCCCCCGTCGATGTAAAGCGCTCCGTCGATCGCGACCGGCGGATAGATGCCCGGCATCGCGCTGGACGCCAGCAACGGTTCGATGAGATCACCGGAAGAGAACACCCTCTCGGCCCCCGTGTCGAGGTCCGTCGTGACGACCCCCAAGGGGATCTGCGTGTCTTCGAAACGCGGTTGGCCGAGATTGGACTCGATCACCTTGCGAAGCCCCGAGTTGTCGAAGACACGGTTCCCGCGCATCAACATCCTCGCCCATGCAGTCTTGAAGCGACTTCCGGGGAAGAGGTCGTTATCTCCGAAATCGAGCCAGATACGACGGAGCCGGTCGATCCCGGCCGGCGTTGGATCCATCGCGAGGAATGCCCCGTTCATCGACCCTACGGAGGTTCCGACGACCATGTCCGGGCGGACGCCGGCCTCGAGCAAGGCTCGGAGGGAACCGACCTGAAGGGCGCCGTAGGGGCCCCCGCCCGAGAGTACGAACGCGGTCCGGTCCGAGCGCCGCGACGCGAGACGCCTCAGCCACTGCGCTCGCGATACGGACTTCCTCGTCTC
>JAXDJP010000235.1:0-4263 GCA_034665645.1 Actinomycetota bacterium
CCGCTAACGAACAAGCGAGGCGAAGACGACGACGTTGTCGAGATAGTGACCCGTGGTGTCGTCGAAGTCGCCTCCGCACGTCAAGAGACGCAATCCGGCGTGAGCGATGTCTCCATAAACGAGTTGCGTGGGGAAGTCCTCTTTGGAGTAGCGATGAACTGCGTCGACGGTGAACGCCGCCACCGAGCCGTCGGCCCTCGTCACAGAAACGCGGTCTCCTTTACTCAGCTCGCCGAGGCGGAAGAACACGGAAGGGCCCTCTGCCGCGGAGTCAACGTGTCCTAGAAGGATCGCCGGCCCGAGAGAGCCGGGCGTGGGGGAGTACCTGTACCACGCCGCTTCGTTGTAGTGAGGTCCCGCAGCGGGAGTCTCTAACGCTCCCTCGGGCGTCTGCCCGAGATGCTGGATGACCGAATGTACGTCGATAGAGGGGATGTCCAATGTCGTCGGCTTAGATCGCGCGAGCGTTCGTTCAGACAATCTGGTTGTTACCGATGACGGCGCCTTAGGGATGGGGATCGTTGTGGTGACGCCCTTCCTCGCCCGTTTGTACGAGGACGAACCGTTGGCAGCGTCCTTCGGAACGAACGGTGCTTCACGCTGCGACGCGATCGAAACGCCGATCAGTCCGAGTCCGCTGATAGTGAACACGACGACGCTCGCCGTGGCGATGAGACCACGGCGACTCGCGCGCCTCGAGTGTCTTCCAGGCATGAAGCTACGCTTTGGTGCCGATACGACGGAAGGCCAAAATGAATCCGCCGGTCGCCAAGAACATCATTCCCAGAAGAAGCAGGTTCTGGTTCTCGATCCCGCTCGTCGAGCCTCCTCCGGTTGCTGCTCCGCCCGAGGGGATCCGTACGATCTGATCCGTTGTTCCCCCTCCGGAGGTGCCGCCCGTGGTGGCGCTGCCGCCACCTAGGTCGCCGCTCGCGTCACCACTGGTGCCGCCGTTCCCGATCTCTCCGGTGAGGGGGCCGCGAGAATCTCCGCCTCCGCCTCCGTTACCGCCGCCCGGAGTCGTCGAGGGGCCCGGAGTGGGTCCCGGTGTGGTTGTCGTCGTCGGCGCGGGGGGCGGCGCTGTGATGTTGTCCGTGAGGTTCGTGCGACACGTGACGGTCGCGCCTCCACCGTTGCCGGAGCCGACGCACTGATTGACCGTGACGGCCAAGACCGAAGTGGTCGTGGAGCCGGAGTCGACATCACATCGGACCCTCTGCGTCCCGCCTCCGCCGTTCCCAGACTGGTTGCATTGGGTGACGATGGCTCCCGTGGTGTTTGCCGGAGATGGATTGCACAGGACGGTCGGAGCCGTTCCTCCGCCCTGGCCGGATGCGTTGCACTGATTGACCGTCGCCGACGTAGGAGTCACCGTCCCGGTGATGTTGTTCGTTACATCGACGGTGCAGGTCACGGTCCCGCCTCCGCCGTTCCCAGAACCGTTGCACTGATCGACCGACGTCACTAGCTCGGGCGTCGTAGTCGTTGAGGAGTTGCAGACGAGCGTCGCTGGATCGTTCGCCGCTCCGTGGCACTCGGTGATCGTCACGGTCGAGCTCGTTGCGTTTCCGTTGACGTTGTTCGTGACCGTGTCGTGACACTCGACTGCCTGCCCACCGACGTTATCTGTTCCGTTGCATTGACTGAGATCCTGAGCCGAAGCCGTCATCGGGTCGGCGACGAAGATCACCGAGAACAGAGAGACGACGAACGTAAGCGTGAAGAACATGATGGATTTCCTGAAACCGATGTGCTGATACATTGGGGACCGACTTTCTTGCGGACGGATCGTCCGATAGTGGTGCATGAGTGTGGCGAATATCGACTACTTACTGGAGGGTGCTGCTCCTCCCGTCCACCACTCGGCGATGCCTTCCGGCATGAAGTAACGCATCACGCCGTCGCTCCCTTGGCGTGTTCTGACCGGCCACACCTTGCTCCCAAAGAGCTTGCGCGCCACCTTGCTGATGGCACCCAACTCGGAGCGAACCTGCGTGTCGGTCCAGGAAGACTGTTGAAGGAAGCCGCGGTAATCCACTTCGGACCCTGCGTTCGCGGCGGCGTAACCCAAGAGTTCCACCGCCGCCGGATAGGGATAGATCTCTCGACGGAACTGCTCGAGCATGGCTTGAGTCCACGACCCTTGCCGGTAGTCGATGTAGATGCTGTCGCCGGAATGGTCCTGGATGTAAGGCTCGATCTCCCGTGCCAGCTGGACCACTTTTTGGAATAGCTCCTGCACCGCGGGGGGCAGAGAGGAGAATCCATCGCTTGCATTGGTTCCTGCGAGGTTCAACGGGTTCCCCTTGAAACGTATGGGATTCGGTGGGAACTCATACGTACCTATCGGCACCTTTTGGTACGACCTGAACCCCCGGGCCTCCGCGGGGGGCGCTTTACGTCTCGGACCCTTCAGTGATCGTGGGCGTGGGCGGCCGCCTCGCCGGCGTCGGCCGGTTTGTCCATCATCTTCAGCATGTCCCGGCCCCCCGTCTTCAAGAACCGCATGACCAGCAGCGCGGAGACCAGAAGGAAGATGATGTTGAGGAACGTGGTGTAGTTCCATGTGACCGAGGCCTCGATAACGTCCGCGTGCCGTTCGTCTGGGACGAGACCAAGGACGCCGAATAGCACCTCGATCACATAGCCGGCGGTTGCCATGGCCGCAAAGAACGTCACGAAGAGGAATCCCGCCATCTTCATGCCGTAGTACTTGCGATAGATGTTGAGAACGGGAAGCACGATCAGGTCGGCGAATATGAACGCGACGACTCCGCCGAAACTGATCCCTCCATTCCATAGGACCGCGGCGAGCGGGACGTTGCCGATCGAGCACACGAAGGAGACGATCGCAACGATCGGGCCCACAAGGGGACCCCACACCTTTGACAGGAGCGGGTGATCCGTCAAGAAGAAACTCTGCCAAAAGTGTTCGGGGACCCATGCCGCGAGGGCCCCTGCGATCAAGAGACCAAGAAGTATGTCTTTCCAGATCGAGGCCCAATCCATAACGTAGAAGTGACTGATCGCGGTGAACCCTCTCGCAGACTTCACCCGACTCCAGATAGACCCCTCGGTGACCGACATGTCCATGTCGGCGTGTCCCTCCATCTTTCCGGCGAGTCCGCGGTCCGCTTGGGCGCGCGCCTCCTTAACCATCTCCTTCTTAAGGAAGGCTCGGAAGAGAATGACGAGGACGACGATCATGAGCGGACCACCGACGAACTCTGCGGCAGCGAACTGCCATCCCATCAAGATGATCAGGATGATCCCTAGCTCGATGACGAGGTTCGTCGACGCGAACTCGAAAGCCATCGCTGCTGTGAAATCTCCGCCCTTTCGAAAGATGGAGCGAGCGATCGCGATGGAGGCATACGAACACGAAGACGAAGCCGCGCCTAAACCACTTGCTTTGGCGATCGACTTCGGCGAGTCGTCGGGTAGGAGGCGACTCATCTCGGCCTTCGAGATCACGGCTTGAATGACGGCCGACAATCCGAAACCGAGGACGAGTGCCCAGAGGATCTCCCAGAACATCCCGAATCCCATGCTGAGCGCTTCGACGACCCGGTCCCACAAGCCCATGTCGTAAGGCTACGCGGTTCGAGCCGATGGGGCTGGAGGTTACATTCCTGCCCAGTGTCCGAGCAGAGCGGTTTCGATGACCGCGGATCCCTGAAGAAACGGACGAGGCGACGCGAGCTCGTTCCGCTGGGCGCGGCGCTTCGTTACTGGACGAGGCTCGGGTTCATCAACTTCGGTGGCCCGGCGGGTCAGATCGCGATCATGCACGACGAGCTCGTCGACAAGAAGCGCTGGATCAGCAACGACCGCTTCCTTCACGCCCTGAACTACTGCATGCTCCTCCCCGGACCCGAAGCGCAGCAGCTCGCGATCTACATCGGATGGTTGCTGAACGGAAACCTCGGCGGTATCGCGGCGGGAGTTCTGTTCGTTCTTCCGGCCTTCTTCTTGATCCTCGGTCTGTCGTGGACATATGCCGTGCACGGGGACATCGGATGGATCGCGGCGATCTTCTACGGGTTGCAAGCTGCCGTCGTTGCTTTGGTAGCAGCCGCGGTTATCCGGGTGGGAGCGAGGGCGCTGAAGAATTCGCTATTGGTGGCTGTGGCCGCACTTGCTTTCGTGGCGATCTTCTTCGTGAAGGTGCCCTTCCCGTTGATCGTGATCGCCGCGGGAGGCGTGGGCTTCTTTGGTAGCCGCGTGGCACCGCAACTCTTCGAGTCGAGTGGTCACGGTCCC
>JAXDJP010000236.1:0-3627 GCA_034665645.1 Actinomycetota bacterium
TGATCACGCGATTGGCCACCGCTTTCGGTTCGCAAGCCGTTGTCTGTGCCATCGATACCGCCGGAGGAAAAGTGTTCTCGCGTGCAGGCACACACGCGACGGGACGAGACGTAGTCCAGTGGGCGGAAGAAGCCGAGCAAAGGGGCGCGGGCGAGCTATTGCTCACCTCGATAGCGACCGATGGGACTCGAGACGGATACGACGTGCAGACCACGGCCGTCGTCGCATCGGCCGTCGGCATCCCGGTGATCGCCTCCGGCGGTGCGGGGAACGCCGCGCATATCGCAGCCGCCCTCCAGGTCGCGCAAGCGGCACTCCTCGCCTCGATCCTGCACGACGACCCGGAGGGACTGCCGCTTCTCCGCGCCGAACTGAAAGAGATGGGAGTTGAACTTCGCGATGTCGGATGACTTGAAAGCAGCGATCGTCCAGAACGCATCAACGGACGAAGTCTTGATGCTCGGCTGGATGGACGACGAGGCTCTCGAACTCACCAAACAAACGGGAGAGGTTCACTTCTACAGTCGCTCGCGTAGAAGGCTGTGGCGTAAAGGCGAAACGTCGGGAAACACGCTGGCCGTCGAGGAACTGAAAGAGGACTGCGACTCAGACGCAGTCCTCGTGCGCGCTCTGCCGGCGGGCCCGACGTGTCACACCGGATCGGTTTCTTGCTTCGCTCCGTGGCTGTGGCGGCGGATCCGCGAACGCGTCACCGAGAAGCCCTCAGGTTCTTACGTCGTGTCGCTGGTCGATGAGGGGGCCCGGGCTTGCGCCCAGAAGGTCGGAGAAGAAGGAGTCGAGGTTGCGATCGCCGGCTCGTCGGAATCCGACGAACGCCTCGTCTCTGAGGTGGCGGACCTCTGGTTCCACACGTACGTGCTGCTTGCCGCGCGAGGGTTGGACCCGGCCCAGGTAGAACGCGAGTTAATCCGTCGCGATGTGGGAGCGCGCTAGCCCAAGGACCTCTTCGTGCAATGCTCCGTTCGTCGTCAGGCAGGAGCCCTCGCCGGCCCACTCGCGTCCGTCGAGATGTGTGATGCGCCCCCCCGCTTCCGAGACGATCGGTAGCAACGGAAAGACGTCCCACGGCTTGAGGGTGTCCTCGACCATTACGTGTGCGGCTCCGCGAGCCACGAGCATGTGGCCCCAGAAGTCACCGAGCCCGCGACTGCGACGGCATCTCTCTGCGAGGGACCTATAAAGGTCGCGGAAGTCTCCCTCGATGAAGTTCCACCCAGAGGCGAACACGAACAACGCGTCCTCCAATCGAGCGACCGGGTCCACGTGGATGGGATCCCCATTGCGGCGTGCCCCCATCCCCTCCGCTCCGTCGTACAGCTCATCCAGAAGTGGTGCATGGCACACGCCGACGACCATGCGACCCTCTAGACGAAGACCGACCAGGGTCGCCCAGATCGGGATGTCTCTCATGAAATTGTTCGTGCCGTCTATCGGGTCCACGACCCAGGTCGGCGCGTCGGGCGTGGGCGCGCCTCCGATGGCCGCCGTGAGTCCGTCCTCTTCGCCCAGAACGTTGTGATCCGGGAACGCGTCGCGGATGTGATCTCGGATCGCTCTCTCGGCCGCGAGGTCTGCCTCCGTCACCCAGGTCCCGTCCTCTTTCTGTTCCGACGAGGCCGTCCTACCGGAGAACGTGGCCGCGACTCCACTTGCGGACCGTGCGGCTTCGATCGCGAACGCAAGTTCCGCGGAGTAGTCACGCATGAGCAAACGCTATAGGACGTCAGACCGGAAAGATCTCTCCTTCGACCTTCCCGTCTTCGATCCATAGCAGTCCCATCGAGTGGAATGGTGCCTGCCTCTTCCACGTCGGACTTCCGGGGTTGAACAACAAGAGATCTCCGTCGTCTTCGTTCCACGGGATGTGCGAGTGCCCGAAAACCACCACGCGGGCATCGGGGAACTTGGTGCGCATCCTGGCGGCCCTGCCGGTGCGCGCGCCGGAATCGTGGAGTATCGCGATGCGAACCCCGTCGAGGTCGACCTCTGTCTCATCGGGAACCCCCCACGCCCTTACATCGGGGCCATCACAGTTTCCGAGTACGACCGTGAGAGGAGCCAAACCCTTCAGCTCGTCCAGAACCGCGGGGTCACAAACGTCGCCTGCATGCAAGATGTGGTCTGCGGATTCGAGATAGGGCCACACTCCTGCAGGCATCGAGCGCGTCATGCCCATCGTGTGCGTATCCGAGATGACGGCGACTTTCACAGCACGCTTCTCCAGATGATCCGATCTACCGGCGTTCTAAGGGGCGCGATCGGATTACTTCGGTCGGCCTTCGCCGCAAACCGGGCACGAGGGATCGCGGCGCACCTTCACCTCGGCGAAGCTGGTCGATTGCGCATCGAACGTCAGGAGCCTCCCGACGAGCGGGTCTCCGTAGCCGACTATGAGCTTGAGCGCTTCATTAGCTTGAAGCGCTCCGACGATTCCCGGGAGCACGCCCAGGACACCAGCTTCGCTTCAAGTGGGGGCCAGTTCGGGCGGCGGAGCCGCCGGATAAAGGCATCGGTAGCACGGGCCCTCGAACGGAACAAAGGTCGACGCCATGCCCTCGAAACGGAAGATCGAACCGTGGATCACCGGCTTTCGGAGCTCGACGGCGGTGTCGTTGACCGTGTAGCGCGTGTCGAAGTTGTCGCAGCCGTCGACGATGACGTCGTATTGCGAAAGGAGTTCGCGCGCGTTGGACTCGTCGAGCCGGAAGGGATGCACATTCACCTGGACGTCGGGGTTCAGTCGTTTGATGGTCTCCTTCGCAGACTCCGCCTTGAGCATGCCGACCGTGTCCCCGGAGTGGATGATCTGACGCTGCAGGTTGCTGACCTCGACGACGTCCGAGTCGACGATGCCGATCGTTCCAACGCCCGCTGCGGCGAGATACAGCAACGCGGGGGAACCGAGACCTCCGGCACCGATCGCAAGAACCTTGGAGTTCAGCAGCTTCAACTGACCTTTAGTGCCGACTTCCGGTAAGAGAAGGTGGCGTGAGTAGCGGTCGCGTTGCTCGGCATCGAGGAAGCGAGGAACCTGATACTCGAATCCGAGGCCGCTCCACTTGTTGAATCCGCCTGCCATCGAGGCCACGTTGGTGTAACCGAGCTCGAGCAGAGTGCGGGCCGCGAACACGCTGCGGACGCCGCTGGCGCAATAGATGACGATCTCTTCTTCCTTGTCGGGAAGCACGTCCTCTACACGGCTCTCGAAGTGAGCGCGGGATAGGTGCTCGGCCCCCGGGATCATGCCGAGGTCGACTTCCTCCTGCTCCCGGACGTCCAGAAGGCGAGGGCCCGAGCCCGCCGCGACGCGCTCGTGGACCTCATCGGGAGTGACCTCCGAGATGGACGCACGCGCCCGCCCATAGAGGTCTCGGAAGTTTGTCATCTTAGTACCTTACTATAGTGAAAATATGCCTCGTGGCGGCCGAGGGGCTAGCTTGCCAGGGCGGCTTCGACCTCGCGGATGGTCGGGTTGACGAGCAGACGGTCCCGAACCTCTAGCGTCGGAACGGTGCGGAAGCCGCCGGTCTCTTGCTCGATCCGCTCGGCGAGGTGCTCGTGCTCGCGCTCTTCGATATCGACCTCGCGGAAGGGGATGCCCGCCTC